>CAJXAS010000069.1 GCA_913050305.1 uncultured Polaribacter sp.
ATAAGGCAAAATCAATATCAGATGAATTTGAACGAATTATTAATTCTGTTTTCATACTGAACTTGGTTTTAACACTGCACTTTATTGTGCAGATGGTTTAATATTGTCAGGTATTTGTAATACCGTGAGAAGATTTACTGCTTTACACAGCAAGCAAACCTCCGAATGTCAATGAACTATTTTTATTTACTTAATTTTTTTTCGCGAACAATATACGAAAAAGTAAGCTAAAGCTTACTTTTTCTTCTTGTGTCTATTCGCTCTTGCTCTTTTCTTTCTTTTGTGTGTAGAGATCTTCGCTCTTTTTCTTTTCTTACCGCTTGGCATAATGTTTCGATTTTTTTTAAACCTATTTAAGGCTTAGATTAGTATTGTGTTATTTAACAGCAACCTTACTTTTTACTCCTTCAGTAAAAGTTTTTGCTGGTTTGAATGCTGGAATATTATGAGAAGGAATTTTGATAGTTGTGTTCTTAGAAATATTTCTACCCGTTTTCTCTGCTCTTGTTTTGATAATAAAACTACCAAAACCTCTTAGATATACGTTATCTCCATTTTCTAATGCACCTTTAACTTCTGTCATAAATGCTTCAACAGTTGCCAAAACATCTGTTTTTTCGATTCCTGATTTATCTGAAATTTTAGATACGATATCTGCTTTCGTCATGTGTCTATTTTTACTATATTTTTATTAATTTACCTCTAAAAATGCGGATGCAAATATATGATAATTAATCAACTGCAAAAAGATAATGACTTAAATTTATGTGAATTTTATAATGTAATATTGTAATTCTATTATTAATTCATGAAATTTTCTAACACACTAATACACTGGTATTTACAAAACAACAGAGATCTACCTTGGCGTAAAAGCAAGAATCCGTACTTTATTTGGTTAAGTGAAATCATGTTACAACAGACAAGAGTTGCACAAGGTTTGTCTTATTACATCAAATTCACAAGCACTTTCCCAACGGTTTTTGATCTTGCAAAAGCAGACGAAAGTACCGTGTTAAAAATGTGGCAAGGTTTGGGGTATTACTCACGTGCAAGAAATCTGCACTTTTCGGCAAAACAGATTTCAAAAGAGCTAAATGGCATATTTCCTTCTACTTATGAAGAAATTATAAAATTAAAAGGCGTTGGAGATTACACGGCATCTGCCATTTCATCTATTTGTTTTAATGAACCAACGGCAGTTGTAGATGGAAACGTTTATAGGGTTCTTTCTAGGTACTTTGGTATAAATACACCCACGAACTCAACTTCAGGAATTAAAGAGTTTAAATTGCTCGCACAAACACTTATAGACGCATCACAACCAGGAACTTACAATCAGGCCCTTATGGATTTTGGAGCTCTGCATTGCAAACCACAGAATCCTTTATGTGAAACTTGCCCTTTTTGTAACAGCTGCGTTGCCTTTGAGAAGAAATTGACAAAGGAATTGCCTGTAAAAGAGAAAAAAATAAAAGTTAGAAAGCGGTATTTTAATTTCTTAGTAATAAAAACAGACGATCATAAAACAATTCTAACAGAAAGAAAAGGAAAAGGGATTTGGCAAGGCTTGTATCAATTTCCATTAATTGAAAATACAGAAACCATCAGAGAAAAAGAGATTATTGCCTCAAAAGAGTTTAACGATTTATTTCCAGCGGAAACCACTATTTCACTTTTTAATAAAAAAGAAATTGTACATAAATTATCACATCAACATTTATACACTCAATTCTGGATTGTAGAAACCAAAACACTTAAAAATGCAAATATTTCTTGGGAAAACATTCAAGATTTTCCAGTTCCTGTATTAATTGCTAATTTCTTAACCCTCTTTGAATCTAAAAAGTGATTGAAATTTTTAGTACATTTGAATAGAAATAAAATGAGTTATGGCAGGATCAATAAACAAAGTAATACTGATTGGAAACTTAGGCGATGATGTGAAAATGCATTATTTTGATGATAAAAATAGTGTTGGTCGTTTTCCTATTGCAACTTCAGAGAGTTACACAAGCAAACAAACTGGAGAAAAAGTAACCAATACAGATTGGCATAATATTGTTGTTCGTAATAAATTAGCAGAAATATGCGAAAAATATTTATCTAAAGGAGATAAAGTATATGTTGAGGGGAAACTGAAAAATAAACAATGGGAACAAGATGGCGTAAAGCGCTATGCCACAGAAGTTATTGTTACAGAAATGACCATGTTAAGTACTAAAAAGAATACTGACAGTAACCCTCCTGCACCTCAACAAAACACTCCGATTGCTGCTGTAGATTCAAAAACGATTGCACCAGAAGAAAATGACGATTTACCTTTTTAATAATTATAAAACTATAAACCTTGGACCCAGATCCCGAACATTTGTCTGTACTATTTGCTTCTTTTGACATTATCCTCGCTTTAAACGGAATTATATTAATTCTACTATTAATTAGTTCTGCCTTAATTTCTGGCTCTGAAATAGCTTTTTTCTCATTAAATCAAACAGATATAAATGAACTTTCTAAAAACGGAAAAGAGAAAAATGAGGTTGTTACTTTGTTGGAAAGGCCAAGAAAATTATTAGCTACCATTTTAATTACCAACAACTTTATAAATATTTTAATTGTTTTGCTATTTGCTTCTTTGGCAGAAACCTTATTTGGTGATTTTAATATTTCATTAGACCTATATTTCTTTGCAGTTCCTATTCGTTTTCTCTTAGAAGTAATATTAGTAACCTTTTTAATTCTCTTGTTTGGAGAAGTACTACCTAAAGTCTATGCTTCTAGAAACGCGCTTCTTTTTGCTAAAAAAATATCAAAATTTATACATACTGTAAATATTTTATTAACGCCGTTTAGTATGCCGTTAATTGCAATTACAAAATGGGTTGAGCAAAAGTTTGGCAGTAAAGTAAGTAAATTTTCTGTAGAGACATTATCGCAGGCCTTAGAATTAACATCTCAAGATGCTACTAGTAAAGACGAGCAAAAAATTTTAAATGGAATTGTAAATTTTGGTAACACAGAAACTGTGCAAATAATGAAACCAAGAATAGATGTTTTTGCACTTTCTGATACTGAAACTTATGAAGAAGTTTTAAGTAAAATTTTAACGAATGGATATTCAAGAAATCCAGTTTATAGCGAAAATATAGACAATATCATTGGTGTTCTATACGCAAAAGATTTATTAGCACATTTAAATAAAAAAACTTTTGACTGGCAAACTTTATTGCGTGAACCCTTTTTTGTGCCAGAAAACAAAAAACTAGATGATTTATTAGCAGATTTTAGAGCTAAAAAAAATCATTTAGCTATCGTTGTAGATGAATATGGTGGAACAAGCGGAGTAGTAACATTAGAAGATGTTATTGAGGAAATTGTAGGTGATATAAATGATGAATTTGATGATGAAGATGTGTCATATTCTAAGATAGATGCAAACAATTATATTTTTGAAGGGAAGACATCAATTAAAGATTTCTGCAAAATTTTAGATGATGAAGATGAAGAAATTTTTGAGGAAGAAAAAGGAGAAAGCGAAACCCTTGCCGGTTTCATTTTAGAGATTTCTGGAAAATTTCCTAAAAAAGGTGCAGAAATAAAATTCAAAAATTATACGTTTACAATAGAAGCGCTTGACAAAAAAAGAATAAAACAGGTAAAAGCAACGAGAAATGCGTAGGGTTTTTATATTATTATTTTTAATAATTTTCTTTGGTTGTAAGAAGGATATTTTACCAAAGCCAAAGGCATACTTAAGCTTAACATACCCAGAAAAGACCTATGAAGATCTATCACTAAGTAGACCCTATAGTTTTAAAGTGTCAAAAATGGCTACAATTATTAATAAAAAAAATAATTGGCTCTCCATTAAATACCCAAAACTAAAAGCTTCTATAGATATTACGTATAGACCTCTAAAAAACAATATTAGAGAATTACTTACTGAAGCTGAAAAATTAGTTTTTAAACATACCGCAAAAGCAGATCGAATTATACCACAAGATTTTATAAATAAAGAGAAAAGAGTTTTTGGAAGTATCTATGAAATTACAGGAAATGCAGCTTCACAAATTCAATTTCATGTTACAGATAGTACAAATAATTTTATAAAAGGATCTTTATATTTTTATGCAAAACCAAATTACGATTCTATTCTGCCTGCTGTAAATTACATAAAAGAAGATATTTTACATTTAATAGAAACTTTAAAGTGGCAGCATTAACAACTACAATTACATCCTAAACAATCTCCATTTTTTCTAATAAAAAAGAAGCGTTCATATTTTTACAAACTCCGTTTTTTAAAGTATAATCAAAATACAATTCGTTGTTTACAATTTCTGCATCAAAATAGTAGTTTTTAATATCTATAAACTCATTTTCCAAGGCACACAAACTAACATCATGTGTCGCAATAATGCCTGTAGATTTAGAGTTCGAAAGCTTCTCTACAAACTTTTTAGAACCAATAGCTTTATCTTCACTATTTGTTCCTTTTAAAATTTCATCTAAAATAATAAAATAATCAGTCTCTTTAATTTCATCAATAATAAACTTTAATCGTTTTAATTCTGAATAAAAATAGGACTCATCTTCCGTTAAAGAATCTGCAGTTCGCATACTTGTAATTAACTTTATTGGTGCGTATTTAAACGATGTAGCACAAACAGGTAAACCACAATTTGCCATAACAATAGACAAAGAAACAGTTCTTAAAAATGTGCTTTTACCAGCCATATTTGCTCCAGTAACAATAAAAAACTCCTCTTTATTTATTTTAAAATTATTGTCTATTCTATTCTCATTTCTCAATAAAGGGTGTCCTAAATCAATACCACTTATCACTTTTTTTTCTGAGGTGATTTCTGGGAAAATAAATTTTGGATGATTAAAATGAAAGTTAGCTAATGAGTTTTCAGCATCAAAAAAAGCAACCACATGAAACCATTTTTCAACTATATGTTGATACCTAGAAATCCATTTTTCTACCTTAGAAGCATTGTAAATTTCAGAAAGAAAAAGACCATTCCCTATAACTGAAATCACAATATTATTTCGTTGATCAAACGTATCTAAAATTCTGGCGAATTCTTGAAAAATAACTCCTGCTTTTTTGTCTTCAGAAGTAATAATTTGCTGCTTTTCTTTTAGAATTTTTGAAGTAAATACCGTGTTCTCGATTTGATTTAATAACGGATGATATTGTTGGAAAATTTCTCTCACATTATCTACTTCAGCATATAATTTTTCAGTCTTTTTTAAGAATTTTCCTGTTATAAAAAGACCGATAAAAAACCATATTGTTACATACGTAAATGAAATAAACCCAAAAGAAAAAAGCACAATTAAAACGAAAGAAATAATAGAGAAAAAAATCTGAATCTTCCTTACATATTTGGGCAATACAGCAACATAACTAGAAATCCAATATATGACAGCATTCGAAATGTTTTTTACCGAAATTAAACTTGCTAAAGCAGTAAAATGTTGTCTCCAAATTACCTTATTAGAAAGTTCTTTTAATGCCTTTTGTTTTTCTAAAATACTTGTTATTTCATTTTCTGTTAAGGCGTTTGCTAAAACAACTTTTCCGTCATTTGTTTTAGTTCTATTTAGATATTGAAAGAAGGATCCTTTGCCAAATAAATCGATATCATTGCTATAAGAATGTGCAGGGTTTACAAATGTTGCTCCTGTTTCTAAATGATGAAAATCTCGATTTAAAACACGAATTTCTGTTGTATTTATTTTAATTTTCTCAGCAACAACACTTCTTTTTCTTTTAAGAGTGTTTTGTTTCGATATCAAAAACGCAAAAAATGAAGCGCCTATGAAAGCAATAATAAAAACAAGTGGATAGACTCCTAAAAAACTATAAATTAAAGAACTAATTCCTAAAAAAACAGCGAATCTAAAAGTACTTAAACGAGCAGATTTTGTTTTTAAAACAATAGCTTTTTTTTCTAATTCGGCTTTTGTATTTGTATAAAATTGTAAGGGGTTTGTCATCAATATAAATTATTTGTAATTAGAAATTCCGCCTGTTAAACTGAATGCCTCTAAATCTGGATATTTGTTTCTTAATTTTACGGTTGCCTTGTAACTATTTAGCCCTTTTTGACAAACCATTATATATGTTTTACTTTTATCAATAATTATTTTGTCTGCGTCAAAATCGTTTATATGAATGGTTTGTTGCACATTAAAAGGAAGTTTTAAATCATTTAAAACAGCAATAATTTCTAGGTTGACATCTTTAATTTTCTCTTTTAACGCTGTTGCAGAAATTTGAAAATCCTGATTTTGAGCCATACAAGTCATATCCGTATATGTTTGTACTTTGAAAATTTTAGTAATTTTTTCTTTTAAAAATATCGATTTTAACTTTATTTTTAGTTGTGTGTTTTGCAGTGAATTGTATATTAATAATTGATTTGTTAACAGCATCCCAGTCCCTGTAATCAACTTTAAAACTTCATTTACTTGCTGTGTAGCAATCATACCTACAATGGCATTTAGCGTTCCTGCCTCCTCGCAATTAGGAATATCAGTAGCTATTTTTGGAAAAGCGTCTCTTAAATTTGCTGAATAGCTTCCGTCTTTTTGTAATACATTAAAGGTGGCAATATAGCCATCAAACTTATACAAAGAGCCATAAACCAAAGGTGTGTTTGCAATAACACAAGCGTCGTTTAATAAATATTTTGTTGGTAAAGAATCGGTCCCATCCACAACAACATCAACGTTTTCAATGAAGTCAAAAACGTTTTGTTTTGTAATTGCTTTATTGGTAAAACGCACTTCGGTATAGGGTGCTCTCTTTTTTATAAATGTTGTTAAAACTTCCACTTTCGGTTTATCTATATCTTCTAAGGTGTAAAAAACTTGCCTGTGTAAATTGGAAACAGCAACAGTATCAAAATCTATCAAATGTATTTTTCCAATACCACTTGCCGCTAAATAAACTGCAATAGGACTTCCCAAACCACCACAACCCACTACTAAAACAGAAGCGTCTTGTAGTTTTTGTTGCCCTACTTCACCTATTTCCTGTAAGGTTATTTGACGTTTGAAAAGTTGGTTTTTTGTTGGTTTCATTTTAATTCTTGAATCTCTTTTTTAGCAACCTCAAACTCTTCTGGAGTATTTATATTTCGTATAAAATCATCTGCTATTTCTACAATTTCAACATTAGAATTAATAAGCATTTTACGCGGACAAGAATAACCTTGTGCTAAATATTGCAATAAAATAGGGTATGCTTTTGGTTCGTAAATAGTAATTAAAGGTTCTACAAATTCCTTACCTAACCCTTTAACGGCAGTGGCAACTTTACTCGGGTTTCTATGTTTTAATAACAATTGAATAATTTCTGCATTTACAAAAGGAACATCTGCAGCCAATACAAACCAAGCGGCATTTGGGTCTTTTTGAAATGCGGAGCAAATCCCTCCAAAAGGACCTAAATTTAAAAATTTATCTGAAATTTCTTGCGTATTTTCTGAGGTTTTTTCAACAGAATAATAGGTTTCTAAATTGCTGTTTTCTAATAATTCTTTCGCAAATTCTTTTTGAGGTTTACCAAAATAATTCAAATTAGACTTATCCTGGCCCATTCTAATACTTTTACCACCAACTAAAACCAACCCTTTTACAACTGCAATTTTTTCTTGTATCAAATTATGAATATGATTTGTAATTGCATCCACTTCGTCAATGGTGTAACAAATTATATTTTTTATATGTGGATATTTCTCTTCTAAAAAAGAAAAATACTCGGTATCTTCTGTTAGTTTAATTATAAACTGAATGCGATCTAATTGTTCTAATCTTTTTAAAACCGAAGCTTCTTTTGCTGCATCTAAAATTAGAATTTGTTTTGTTCCTTGATAATGATTCCCATTGATAAATACATAATCGTATTGTGCAAAATCTAACCGTTGCTGAAACTTATTTACGTTTCCAGAAGTTGTTATTTGAACATTTCCTTCATGATGAAACACAAATTCTGACAACCTATTTTTTTCCACATCTTTTGCGTGTGATGCGTCAAAATAAGCAATTTTATAGTTCGGTAACTTCTGAGAAATTTTAGACACCAAATTAGAAATAGTGTTACAATTTGTACCTAAAATTGAAATTTCGTTGGCTGCAAAATTATCATTATTTCGTCTTAATAAGTTTGTGTGTTTTGTATGTTTAGACATTTTTAATATCAGATTTTCCTCCTGTTTTTTCCAACAACTTTACTTCTTTAATCACCATTTCTTGACTGATGCTTTTACACATATCATAAATAGTTAAGCACGTAATGTTTGCGCCTGTTAGTGCTTCCATTTCTACGCCGGTTTTTCCTTCAATAGTTACTTCACAAAGCACCTTTATATGTTCAGAATCTATAATTTTAATATCAATATCAACACCATTAATCAATAATGGATGACACATAGGTATTAATTCTGAAGTCTTTTTTACACCTTGAATTCCAGCAATAATTGCTGTTTGAAAAACAGGTCCTTTTTTGGTGATTAACTCCTCATTTGTAAAATGAGAAATTATTGCTGCCCCCAAAAACATCGTTGCTTTTGCAATGGCGGTTCTTTTGGTAATTTTCTTATCAGAAACATTTACCATTTTAGGGTTTCCTTTATGATTTAAATGACTGAATTCACTCATTCTCTATATTTTAGTATCGGATAAACTTCTCCTTTTTTAAACTCAATTTTATCACTTGGTAACTGAATAAAAGCATCTGCCTTTACTAAACTAGCTAGATCTCCAGAACCATTGCCAGTAATTGGATACGCCATTAATTTACCGTTTTCACTCGCTAATTTCACTTGTAAAAAATACGCTAAATTTGGCTTAAAGTTGATACCCTCTGCTAAAATAGCAGTTTCTTCTTTAACTTCCAACCCCACTGATTTATAATACCAAGGATAAAAATACGCTAAACAATTTACAAATGTCGAAA
>CAJXAS010000070.1 GCA_913050305.1 uncultured Polaribacter sp.
AAACCTGAATCAACAAGTTCAGGTTTTTTTAGCCAATCGCGGTAATAAAAAGTTACCATAATAGTTCTTATATTTACAAAACAAATACTAAAAGAATCACGAAAATGGATTACGGAAAAGAGTTCGAAAAATATGCAACAAAACATCACGGAATTAGTAGTACTAATTATACAAAAATAACGAGTAGTTTAACGCCATATATTATGGAAGAACGTCAAATGAACATTACTCAAATGGATGTTTTTTCACGTTTAATGATGGATAGAATTATCTTTTTAGGAACAGGAATTAATGATCAAGTAGCTAATATTATTCAAGCACAATTGTTGTTTTTAGAGAGCGTAGACGCTAACAAAGATATTTCAATTTATATTAACTCACCAGGTGGAGGTGTGTATGCTGGTTTAGGTATTTATGATACTATGCAGTTTATTAAGCCAGATGTTGCAACAATTTGTACAGGAATGGCTGCTTCTATGGGTGCTGTTTTAATGTGTGCAGGAGAAAAAGGAAAACGTTCTGCGTTACCGCATTCTAGAATTATGATTCACCAACCTTTGGGTGGTGCGCAGGGGCAAGCTTCTGATATTGAGATTACTGCAAGAGAAATAATGAAGTTAAAAGGTGAGTTGTATGAAATTATTGCAAATCATTCTGGGCAATCAATAGAAAAAGTACATGACGATTCTGATAGAGATTATTGGATGAAAGCTGATGAAGCAAAAGCGTACGGAATGATTGATGAAGTTTTAGCAAGAAAGAAGTAATAAATTAAGAACCCATTGGTGTTTAACTATTAGTAAAAAGTTAAATACAATGAGTAAAAAGTAATTTTTTAAAAAAAGATTCTTTTTATAATGTTGATGAGCTAGTAGTAATATTACTAAGAGCTAAAAGCGAAATAAATGTCGAAAGAAGAAAATTTAGAATGTTCATTTTGTGGACGAAAAAAAGCAGAAACTGACTTGCTAATTGCAGGAATAGATGCTCATATTTGTGATAAATGTATAGAACAAGCGCATGGTATTGTAGAAGAAGAAGTTTCTGATACAAAAACGAGTAGTCTGTCTAAAGATTTAACTTTAAAAAAACCAAAAGAGATAAAAGAGTTTTTAGATCAATATATTATTGGTCAAACAGAAACTAAAAGAGCAATGTCCGTTGCGGTCTATAATCATTATAAGAGATTATTGCAGACAAAAAATGATGACGATGATGATGTAGAGATAGAAAAATCTAACATTGTCTTAGTAGGTGAAACCGGAACAGGAAAAACTTTAGTAGCAAAAACAATTGCAAGAATGCTAAACATACCTTTTGCTATTGTAGATGCAACTGTTTTAACCCAAGCAGGTTACGTTGGTGAGGATGTGGAAAGTATTTTAAGTAAATTATTACAAGCTGCAGATTACGATGTAGAAAAGGCACAAAGAGGTATTATTTTTATTGATGAAATTGATAAAATAGCTAGAAAAGGAGACAATCCTTCAATAACTAGAGATGTTTCTGGAGAAGGAGTGCAGCAAGCTTTGTTAAAATTACTAGAAGGAACGGTTGTAAATGTTGCGCCAAAGGGTGGAAGAAAACATCCGGAACAAAAATTTATAGAGGTAGACACCAAAGAGATTTTGTTTATTGCTGGTGGTGCTTTTTCTGGTATCGAAAGATTTATTAGTAAGCGTTTAAACATGCAGGCCGTAGGTTTTGGTGCGTCTTTAGATGATGACAAAATAGATGAAGAAAACCTGTTGCAATATATTATACCGTCAGATTTAAAAGCTTTTGGTTTAATTCCTGAAATCATTGGACGTTTACCAGTTTTAAGCTATATGAATCCTTTAGATGCTAAAACATTAAGGGCTATTCTTACAGAGCCTAAGAATGCTATTATAAAGCAGTATTCTAAGTTATTTACGATGGATGATGTTGCATTTACGATTGAAGAAGGGGCGTTAAATTACATTGTAGAAAAAGCAGTAGCATATAAACTAGGTGCAAGAGGATTGCGCTCTTTGTGCGAAGCAATTTTCACAGATGCAATGTTTGATTTACCCAGTTCAGATGAAAAAACATTTAATGTAACTAAAGAATATGCCGAGACAAAATTATCTAATACTACATTAAAAAAATTAAGAGCAGCCTCTTAAATAGCCTCAATTTAAATAAGAGATCTCATTGGTTTTTAGAGCCTATGAGATCTTTATTTTTTAAAAAGAAGTTCTTCTTATATTTGTATGTCGCTTAACCATAAAATAAAATGATTTCTAGAAGTACCATAGACCGTGTTTTCGAAACTGCAAGAGTAGAAGAGGTTATTGGTGAATTTGTTCAACTTAAAAAAGCAGGAAGTAACTTTAAGGGGTTAAGTCCTTTTGTAGATGAAAAATCACCTTCATTTATGGTTTCCCCTGTAAAACAAATTTGGAAAGATTTTTCTACTGGAAAAGGAGGTAATGCCATTTCCTTTTTAATGGAACATGAGCATTATACTTACCCTGAAGCGATTAAGTGGTTAGCAAAAAAGTATAATATAGAAATTGAAGAAACAGAGCAGTCTAGTGAAGAAAAAGCTCAGATGAATGAGAGAGAAAGTATGTTCTTGGTTTCTACGTATGCCAAAGATTATTTTCATGATATAATGCTTAATTCTAATAAAGGAAAAGCAATCGGACTTTCTTATTTTAAAGAACGTGGTTTTAGAGATGATATTATAAAAACATTTGAACTAGGGTATTGTTTAGATGAATGGGATGCTTTTACAAAAGCAGCTTTAGCAAAAGGATATGATTTAAAATACTTAGCATCTACAGGCTTAACTATTGTAAAAGAGAACAGACAATTTGATCGATTTAAAGGACGTGTATTATTTCCAATACACTCTATGTCTGGTAGGATATTAGGTTTTGGTGGTAGAATTTTAACGGCAGATAAAAAAGCAGCGAAGTACTTAAACTCTCCAGAAAGTGACATTTATCATAAAAGTAAAATTTTATACGGCCTTTTTCAAGCTAAAAAAGAAATAGCAAAGCAAGATAATTGTTATTTAGTGGAAGGGTATACAGATGTAATTTCCTTTCATCAATCTGGTATCGAGAATGTAGTGGCCTCTTCAGGAACTGCATTAACTTCAGATCAAATTAGGTTAGTTAACAGACTTACAAAAAATATTACTGTACTTTTTGACGGCGATGCTGCAGGAATTAGAGCTTCTATTCGTGGAATTGATTTAATTCTAGAGCAAGGAATGAACGTTAAAGTAGTTCAGTTTCCTGATGGTGAAGATCCAGATAGTTTTGCAAAGTCACATTCTAATGAAGAACTTAAAAAGTATTTAGAAGATTCTGCACAAGATTTCATCAACTTTAAAGTATCACTTTTATTAAAAGACTCTAACAACGATCCTATTAAAAAAGCAGGGGTAATTAGGGATATTGTAATGAGTATTTCTAAAATTCCAGACGGCATTCAGCGCGAGGTATATGTGCAAGAATGTGCCAGAATAATGGATATTTCTGAGCGAGTTTTGTTTAGTGAATTGGCACAAATTATAGCCAAAGGAGTTCAAGAAAAAAACAAAGCAACCAGACAACAAAATAATACACAACAAGATCCTAATGCGCCCCCACCAGAATATTTCTTAGCACAAGAGCAAGCTCAAATGGGAGTAGTGAAAGGTGGAGTAATTTCCTTAGAAAAAATAGACGAAATCTCAAAGTTTGAGAAAGAAATCATTAAAATTTTGCTCTTACACGGCAATAAAGAAACAGAGTTTACCGAAGAAATAGAAAACGAAGACGAAGAAGGGAAGGTACTACTCACCTCAAGAAAGTACAATAATAATGTTTCTGCAGAAATTTATGTGCATCTGCAAGACGACGAAATGGAGTTTACAAATACTATTTTTCAAGAGATTTATACAGAGATTATTCATCAGTTAAATCAGTCTGAAAAATTAGAAATAAATGCTTTGGTAAATCATCAAAACAAAGAAATTGCAAGCACTGTTACTTCTATTTTAATGGATGAGGATGAGGAAAAGTATCAATTAAGTGACTGGGAAGGACAAAATATTGAAGTTAAAATGGCTTTACTATCTAAACAAGTAAACGATGTTGTTTTTAATTTAAGAAGAGTTTTAATTGGAAAGAAAATTGAAGAATTAATTAAGGAGGCTACAGGAGAAATTGCTATTGATTTAGAAACCGTAAAAGGGTATACCAGTTTAAGAATTAGACTTTTTGAAAAATTGAATAGAGTTGTTTAAACTCTAATATATGTTTAAAAAGTATAATTTTTATTATATTTAGAACTTAAAAACACCCCCCTACAATGAATAAAGTATTTAGCATATTAAAAATCTGCCTATTATTTTTTCAATTACCATTTGAAATTTCTAATGGGTCTAAAAAAAGAACCATTAATAAGATTAAAAAGATGTTAGTTGCAGAGAATATAGTGTAATAAAGGATAAAATCTCGCAAATAATTTTGCGAGATTTTTATCCTTTATTTGAATTCTTTCGGAATTTCACAAACAGGTATTGGTATCATTTTATGTTGATTAATTTTATTTAATCTTTCATAAATTTTAAATACTTCTTGCTTTCTTTCAGAAAAATCGTTCGCTGTTTTTCCTTCGTTTTGCATTTGCATTGCCCATTCTAATTCATCATAAGATGCACCAATTTGATCTTCATCTGTTCTGCTATCTCCAAATAAACCGTCTGTAGGCTGCGCCTCTTGTATTGAATTTGGTACTTTTAAAAAAGCAGCTAACTTATAAACTTCAGATTTCATTAAATCTGCAATTGGGCTTAAATCTACACCTCCGTCACCATATTTGGTGTAAAATCCAACGCCAAAATCTTCCACTTTATTGCCTGTGCCAGCGACTAAAGAGCTGTGTAAACTAGCAAAATAGTATAAAGTAGTCATGCGCAATCTTGCTCTTGTATTTGCTAAAGATAAACTTACTGCATCAGAAGATGCAATCGTAGGAAGCGTATTTTTAAAATCTTCAAAAGTAGAGGTTAAGTCTACTCTTACTTCAGAAACATTGCTAAATTGTTCTTTTAATTGTTTGATGTGTTCTTCTGCTCTCGTTACGTGACTCTCTGCCTGGTGTATGGGCATTTCTACACACAATGTAGGAAAACCTGTCTTTGCACAAAGAGTAGACGCAAGGGCAGAATCTATTCCTCCAGAAACACCAACTACAAAACCTTTTACTTTTGATTTCTCAGCATAATCTTTTAACCAAGAAATAATGTGAGATGCTACTTTTTCTGTATTCATTAGAGAAACTATTTTTGTATTTTTAGCGTTTATAATTCTAATAGCAATATACGAAGTTTATGAGATTTTTTCAAATGATTTTATTGGTTTTATTTAGTTTTTGTGCTTGCGATACTAATAAAATAGACATCTCTAATATGGAGGTTGATTTTTCAGTAAAAAGATTTGATATTGACTATTATACAACAATGAATGGAAGTATTCATGATTTAAAGAGCACGTATCCTTATTTTTTTCCTCAAGAAATTACAGATAGTATTACACTCTCAAAAATAAATAATAAGGATGAACAAGAATTGTTTTCGGAAACTCAGAAGGTTTTTAAAGATTTTTCGCCATTTAAAGAACAGTTTTCAAATTTATTTAAGCATGTAAAATATTACAATACTAAATTTAAAGCTCCAACAGTTGTTACCATGTTAACCAATATAGATTATGATAGCAGAGTAATTTATGCTGATAGTTTATTACTTCTTTCTTTAGACGTCTATTTGGGCGAAAATCATAGATTTTATAACGATTACCCCAAGTATATAAAAAATAAAAACACAAAAGAACATCTTATTGTAGATGTTGCAAATGAAATTATAAAGCGTCAAATTCCTGAGAGTACCGAAAGAAGTCTTGTTGGAAAAATGATCTATGAGGGAAAAAAAATGTATCTATTAGATATGTACCTACCGGCTATTAGTGTTAAAGAAAAAATAGGTTACGATACTGATAAGTTAAATTGGGCAATCTCTAATGAAGAACAAATTTGGAGTTACTTTATAGAAAAAAAATTACTTTTTAGTACAGACAGAAATTTAAATAAGCGATTTCTAGAAATTGCACCATTTTCTAAGTTTTATATGGAACAAGATAATTTATCTCCTGGAGGTGTTGGTATTTGGGTAGGTTGGCAGATGGTAACTTCTTATATGAAACATAATGATGTATCTTTGCAGCAATTATTACAGATTAACGAATTAGATTTATTTAAAAAATCGAAGTATAAGCCCAGAAAATAATGTCAATAGAACACAATTCAGAAATTAAATTTAAAGTAGCTTTAGATGAAAATAAAATTCCAGAAGAAATTTCTTGGACAGCTATAGATGGTGGTATAGATAATCAATCGTCTAAAGCAATTATGATTTCTGTTTGGGATCATAAAAAGAAAGACACTTTAAAAATGGATTTGTGGACAAAAGATATGCCAGTAGATGAAATGAAGCAATTTTATCATCAAACTTTAGTCGCTATGGCTGAATCATTCGAAAGAGCAACAGATGATGCTAAAATGGGAGCAACTATGAAGGATTTTTGCGATTATTTTGCAGAAAAATTAGAATTGAAATAGAAGCGCTAAGCTTCCTTAATTGTATTGATAATGTGTTTGTAATCAGCTTTATTGTTTACAAAATCTAATTCAGACACATCTATGGTCAATAAATTCAAATCATTTTGAGTAGTAATAAAACCCTGATACCCATCATGTATTTTTTTTAGATAGTCTGCTTGAATATTTTGCTCAAAATCTCTACCTCTATTTTTAATGTTTTCTAATAGTCTGTCTGTATTTTGATATAGATAGACATATAGGTCAGGTTTTGTAATTTCTTTATAAATTAAATTAAACATTTTTCGATATAGTAGATATTCATCTTTAGAAAGCGTTACCTGCGCAAATATTAAAGATTTAAAAATATAATAATCTGAAATAATAAAATTCTTAAACAAATCAAACTGCGCTAAGTCATCGCTTAACTGCTGATATCGATCTGCAAGAAAGCTCATTTCTAGTGGGAAAGCATATCTTTCTTTATCCTCATAGAATTTTGGTAAAAAAGGATTGTCTGCGAATCGTTCTAAAACTAGCTTCGCATTAAAATCTTCTGAGATCATTTTAGCTAAAGAAGTTTTACCAGCGCCGATGTTACCTTCTATAGCAATGTAATTGTATTTTTCTGATAGTATAATAGGACGTGTTAAGGTCTTATCTACAATAGCTATTTCAGAAGAATCAACACAACTTTGTAAGCAAATTTGTAATTCTTTTTGTTGTATTGGATGTATTGCATTTGGTGCAATTTCAACCAAAGGAACCATCACAAATTTACGTTCCAGCATTTTTGTATGTGGAATAATAAGTGTTTTAGAAAAGATAATCTCATCATCAAATAATAAAACATCAATATCTATATTTCTATTTTGGTATTCGGATGATGTTGTTCTTTGTCTTCCTAATTTTGTTTCAATATTTAAGACAGTTTTTAGTAATTCATCTGCCGTTAGGGAAGTAGATAATTGAATACAGATGTTATAAAAATCTTCCCCAGCAAAGCCCCAAGAAGCCGTTTTATAAATAGAGGAAATTTTTTGGACACTACCAGCTACCTCACTTATGAAGTTGATTGCTTTTTGAAGGTTTTCAAGTTTATTACCTTGATTTGTGCCTAAAGATAAATATGTGACGCTTTGTATTTTCATAAAGAGTTACAAAGAAAATGAAAGCATTTCGATAAATAGCTTTTAAATAAAAAAAATCGCCAAAATTAATTGGCGATTTTTAAATATCAATCAGAAAAGAATATTATTCCTCTTTTCTTGGTTCTCTTGGTTTTCTGTCATCACGTCCGCGAGTATCTCTGCTTCTGTTATCACGTCCACCAGAACGTTTATCATCTCTTGGTGGTCTTGCTACATAACCTTCTGGTTTTGGTAACAATGCTTTTCTAGAAACTTTTTCTTTGCGAGTTCTTGGATCTAAACCAAAGTACTTTACATCTAAAACTTCTCCCATTTTAACAACATCAGATACATTATCTGTACGTTCCCAAGCTAATTCACTTACGTGTAATAAAACTTCGTTTCCTGGAGCTTCTACATATTCTACAACAGCACCGAAATCTAACATTTTAATTACTTTTACTTCGTAAGCTTCACCAACTGTTGGTTTAAAAAGCATAGACTCAATACGCGTAATTACTTGTTCAATTCCTGCAGGGTCTGTTCCTAAAATTTCGATAATTCCTTCTTCAGTTACAGCATCTTCAGTAATTACTATTGTAGTTCCTGTTTCTTTCTGTAATTCTTGGATATGTTTACCTCCTGGTCCAATAAATGCACCAATCATATCATTAGGAATACGTCTGTTAATCATTTTAGGGGCATATTCTTTAACCTCTTCATTTGCAGAAGAAATAGTCTCATTTATTTTTCCTAAAATATGTAAACGACCTGCACGAGCTTGTTGTAAAGCATTTACTAAAATCTCGTAGCCTAATCCTTTTACTTTAATATCCATTTGACAAGCAGTAATCCCTTCAGAAGTACCTGTTACTTTAAAATCCATATCTCCTAAGTGATCTTCATCCCCTAAAATATCAGATAATACAGCGTATTTTCCAGATTCAGCATCAGAAATTAATCCCATTGCAATTCCAGAAACTGGTCTTATCATTTGAACTCCTGCATCCATTAATGCCATTGTACCAGCACAAACAGTTGCCATAGAGGAAGAACCGTTAGATTCTAAAACTTCAGACACTACTCTTACTGTATAAGGACAATCGTCTGGAATCATTCCTTTTAAACCACGTTGTGCTAAATTACCATGCCCAACTTC
>CAJXAS010000071.1 GCA_913050305.1 uncultured Polaribacter sp.
GGTTCTAGCAAGGGTATAGGAAAAGCGATTGCAAAAGGATTGGCAGAAAATGGTGCACAGGTTGTCATCAGTTCTCGCAGTCAAGAAGCCTGCGACGTTGTAGTGGCAGAATTTAAAAAAGAAGGCTTAAGCGCCATTGGGATTGCCTGTCATATTGGAAAAGATGACCAACGAAAACAGTTAGTTTCTAAAACAATAGCGGCTTTTGGTCGCATAGATATTTTGGTAAATAATGCTGCAACAAATCCTGTATACAGTCCAATTGAAGAAATAGATCCCGTAATTTTTGATAAAATTATGGAAATCAATGTCAAAGCTCCTTGGGCTTTGTCTAATTTGGTGTTGCCACATTTACAGGCAAATAAAAACGGAAGCATTATTAATATTGCCTCCGTGGAAGCGTTAACTCCCGGTTATGGTTTGGGGGTTTATAGCACAAGTAAAGCAGCAATTTTAATGCTGACAAAAAACCAGGCCAAAGAATGGGGTTTATATGGTATTAAAGTCAATGCAATTTGCCCAGGACTGATTAAAACAAAATTTAGTGCAGCTTTATGGCAAAATGAAAAAATGTTACATAAGTTAGAGAAATCAATTCCAAGTGGAAGAATGGGAAAGCCAGAAGAAATCGTTGGTTTGGCATGCTTACTTGCTTCCAACGCGGGAAACTATATGACTGGAGGCGTGTATACTGCAGACGGGGGATATATGATTGCAGGCTAAAGCCTTTGACATGCTTACGAACGTTTAGCGTTGGTTTTTTTTCCTTTTTAATTGCTTTTAATAATACTTTAATATATTGTGCATGAACTTCGAATATTCAGAAAAATCAAAAGAACTACAACAACGGCTAATCTCTTTTATTGAAGCCCATGTAGTTCCTATAGAACAGGAATATATTACTTTTCAAAGTGCTACTAAAAATAATTGGACGCGCTTTCCAAAAATAGAAGTGCTAAAACAAAAAGCAAAAGATGCCGGTTTGTGGAACTTATTTTTACCGAAGGATTATGGAGATTTAAGTCCAGGGTTAAGCAATTTAGAATATGCGCCTTTAGCAGAGATTATGGGGCGTAAGATATGGGTTTCAGAAATTTTTAATTGTGCTGCCCCTGACACCGGGAATATGGAGGTCTTGGCCAAATACGGAGATAAAGCCCAAAAAGAACAATGGTTAACACCACTGATGAACGGTGAAATACGTTCTGCGTTTTTAATGACAGAACCAGAAGTTGCTTCTTCAGATGCTACCAATATTGAAACTTCTATTGTTTTAGATGGTGATGAATATGTGATTAATGGAAGAAAATGGTGGTCTTCAGGAGCAATGGACCCAAATTGCAAAGTGGCAATTGTTATGGGTAAATCGGATCCCAATGCTGCAAGACACCAGCAGCAAAGTATGGTTTTAGTTCCAATGAACGCTCCTGGACTAGAAGTAGTTCGACCACTTTCAGTTTTTGGTTATTATGATTCTCCCGAAGGGCACGCTGAAATTATTTTAAAAAATGTGCGGGTACCAAAGGCAAATTTAATTTTAGGAGAAGGCAGAGGTTTTGAAATTGCCCAAGGTCGTTTAGGTCCTGGGAGAATACACCACTGTATGCGTTTGGTGGGCATGGCGCAATATGCTTTAGAATTGATGTCACAAAGAACTTTGGAGCGGGCTACTTTTGGAAAGAAGTTTTATGAGTACAGTAGCATTCGTCATGAAATTGCAAAGTCGCAATGTGAAATTGAACAAGCACGCTTATTAACGCTTTCTGCAGCAGATAAAATGGACAAAGCAGGAAATAAAGAAGCAAAAGACATCATTGCGATGATAAAAATTATTGCACCCAATATGGCTCAAAAAGTAATTGATAGAGCGATGCAAATTTTAGGAGGAAAAGGAGTTGGTCCGGATACCTATTTGCCACATTATTTTGCGCTAGCAAGAATATTGCGTTTGGCAGATGGACCAGACGAAGTGCACATGTATCAATTAGGTAAAAGTTGTATAAAAAAATATGGAAATAAGTAATGAGCAACCAAAAAGTACGCAAAGGGGAGGAATTAAATGAAGTTTTATTAAAGAAATATCTTCAAGAAAACGACTTATTAAATTCCCTGGAGAGTCCATTATGGGTTACTCAGTTTACTCATGGATATTCTAATTTAACCTATTTATTGGCATTTGAAAATAAAGAATTCGTGCTAAGGAAACCACCAATTGGTGCCATTAAACGAGGGCATGACATGCACCGTGAATTTAAAGTTCAAAGTGGTGTGCGCAGTGCTTTTTCTAAAGTACCAAAGATGTTTTCTTTTTCAGAGGATACTGCTATCTTAGGAAGTGATTTTTACATCATGGAAAAAGTAGACGGAATCATCTTAAATTATAAAGAAGCAAAACAAAGGAATCTTTCGTCGGTTGAATATACTACTGTTGCTAATTCTTGGTTAGAAACAATGACTCAGTTGCATGCTATAGATTACAAGGAAGTAGGCTTAGAAAGTTTAGGAAAACCGGAAGGATATGTTTCAAGGCAGGTTGCCAATTGGGGAAAACAGTTTTTAAAAGTGAAAACAACCGCATATCCTGAAGCAGCATTGGTCATGGAATGGATGGAGAAACATCAGCCCAAAGAGTATCAGCATTGTTTGATTCACAATGACTATAAATACGATAATATTGTTTTTAAAGACGATGCATGGAAGGAGGTTGCGGCAGTTTTAGATTGGGAAATGGCGACTTTAGGAGATCCGCTGATGGATCTAGGAACTTCACTTGGTTATTGGACGGTAGCTACCGATCATGAGTTTGTAAAACAAGGGATTCCGTCCCCAACCATTTTTGAAGGCAATCCAATACGGAGTGAAATTGCTCAAATGTATGCTCAGAAATCTGGCAGGAATGTAGACCATCTCGTATTTTATTATGTGTTTGGCTTATTTAAAATTGCTGTAATTGCACAACAAATTTATTATCGATATACAAAAGGCTTTACAACAGATCCACGCTTTGCTTCTTTAAACAAAGCTGCAGAATTATGTTGTAAATTGGCGTTAAAGGCTATAAAAACAAAATCTATAGACTAATGGATGTGAAAAACAAAATAGTAATCGTTACCGGAGCAGGTTCTGGGATTGGAAAGGCAACTTCAATACATTTAGCAAACCATGGAGCTACTGTTGTTGTTTCTGATATCAATATCGAAAGTGCTGAAAAAGTTGTTCTTGAAATTAATGCCAGTGGGGGGATTGCATCTGCAAATAAGTGTAATGTTGCTAATTTTAAAGAGGTAGAGCAACTGATACATTCAACTGTGCAGAAATATGAGCGTCTTGACGTTATTGTTAACAATGCCGGCATTGGTCCTAACCTATTGCGAACCCATGAAGCGAGCTTAAAAGATTGGGATATCGTGGTTGCTGTGAATCAAACCGGGGTTTTTTACTGTATGAAAGTAGCATTGCAACAGTTCTTGGTTCAAGGATACGGAAATATTGTAAATATTGCTTCTTTAGCAGGTTTAAAGGCTTCACCTAACCATATCAGTTACAGTGCTAGTAAATTTGCAGTGGTAGGAATGACCAAATCTGCTGCAATGGAGTATGCTACAAAAAATATTAGAGTAAATGCAGTTTGCCCGGGTTACACCGAGTCTGCGTTGCTGGATCAACTGCTAGACGCCAAGCCTGAGATGGATGCCATTTTAAAAAGTGTTATTCCTATGAAGCGTTTTGGAAAAGCGGAAGAAATTGCAGATGCAGTTGCTTGGCTTGCCTCTGATAATACAAAATTTATTACAGGTCAAACGATTACACTAGATGGGGGCACATCGCTCTAAAATTCATTATAATTGCTTAAATTTGTAAGTAGTAAAAAAAGTAATTAAACAATATAAATTATGAAAAAATGGCTTATTCCAGTACTCGTTATTCTAGCAGTTGTATTTGGATTCTATAATTTTACAAAAGGATTTAATAACACGGCAATAGAACTCAATGAGAACGTTGCTGAATCTTGGGCAAATGTTGAAACATCATACCAAAGAAGAACAGATTTGATCGGTAATCTTGTAAATACTGTCCAGGGAGCTGCAGATTTTGAGAGAGGTACTTTGGTAGACGTTATTGAAGCTAGAGCAAAAGCTACTTCCGTAAGTATAGATCCATCTAATATTACACCAGCACAATTAGAACAGTTTAATAAAGTCCAAGGAGGTATTAGTGGTGCTTTAAAAAGCTTGTTGGTAACTGTAGAAAGATACCCAGAGTTAAAAGCAAATCAGAACTTTTTAAAATTACAAGACGAGTTGGCAAGTACAGAAAACCAAATTCTTACAGCAAGAACTCGTTTTAATGAAAATACGAAACCCTATAACAATCATGTTAAGAAATTTCCGAATTCTATTTTAGCAGGTTGGTTTGATTTTGAAGGGAAACCTTATTTTCAGTCAGAAGCAGGAGCTGAAAAACCAGTAAAAGTAGATTTTAGTAAAAAATAATAGATGTCAAAAACAGAAGATTTTCTCACTAAGGCGGAAGAAAAAGAAGTTATTGCAGCGATACAAGTAGCAGAAACAAATACGTCTGGTGAAATACGAATTCATATTGAGGCTTCCTCTGAAAAAGCGCATTATGAACGTGCGTTAGAAGTATTTCAACTTTTAGAAATGAATCAGACAAAAGATGCAAATGGTGTGTTAATTTATGTTGCTGTAAAAGACCATCAGTTTGTTATTTGTGGTGACAAAGGTATTAACGATGTTGTTCCAGAAAACTTTTGGGATGCAACAAAAAACGTCATTCAAGAGCATTTTAAAAAGGGGAATTTCAAACAAGGAATTGTAGCTGGAATCTTAAAAGCTGGAGCAGAGTTACAACATCATTTTCCTTGGCAAACCGATGATGAAAACGAATTATCTAACGAAATTTCTAAATAATTAACTTATTGAAATCAATTAAAACGCTCATTTATTTACTCGGATTCTTTGGTGCTCAAATAACTTTTGGGCAATTTATAGTGCCAGAAAAACCACAAGAACAGACAAGTGTTTATGACTATATAGGTCTATTGTCTGACCGTCAGAAAATAAATTTAGAGAACAAGTTAGTTCGCTATTCTGATTCTACATCTACACAAATTGTTGTAATCGTTATTGAGACCACAAAAAACGAAAGTATAGGAATTCTAGCTCCAAGGTGGGCACAGGAGTGGGGTATAGGACAAGCGAAAGAGGACAACGGTATTTTGATTTTATTAGCTCAAAATGATCGAGAAATTTGGATTGCTCCTGGATACGGAATTGAACCGATTTTAACAGCGGGTATTATTGGAGAAATTACAAGGAGTGTGCTTGTTCCAGAATTTAAAAGAGGAAATTTTTATGCAGGTCTAGACAAAGGTATAGATACTATTTTTCAACTATTGAATGGAGAATACAAAGGAACTCGAAAACAAGAAAAGGGCCGTCCTAAGACTAAATCTATTTTCGTTGCCTTGGCAATGATTGCCTTTTTTATTTTTATGTTTTTTGGGAATAAAAAGAACAAAGGTGGGGGTAGAGGTTTTAGAAGAGGTTCATTAGCAGATACGCTATTTACCGCTGTAATTTTAAGCGGTGCTGGCAGACGTGGTGGTAGCTTTGGTGGCGGTTCTTCTGGAGGCGGAAGCTTTGGTGGTAGTGGTTTTGGTGGCGGCTTTGGCGGTGGAGGTTTTAGTGGTGGCGGTGCTGGTGGAAGTTGGTAAATTCAAACAATATTACTTTTTCTATTATGTCGTTGCGAATTAGTTTGATGCCTAGCATCGAGATCCAAGTATTACTTTAAAAAAGTTTTTTTAAATGCGCTCAGATCTTCATCGGTATCAATGTCTACAAAGTTTGTTTTTTTTGCTGAATGCGACCACTTCTTTAATTTTATTTAAAAGGTTTTTCGCAACAAAATCACCAGATAGTTCTTGTAAAGTTGAAAAATAGCTTTTTGGAAAAATCGCTGGAACCCCCAATTTATGCCCATAGTTAGAAGTGATGATTGTTGGTGCTTTTTTACAAAAGAAAGCGATCATGTCATTTAAATAGTCTTTTTCTATTGCGGGTTGATCTCCTAAAAGAATTAAAACAGCATCGTATTTTTGAGCTTCGAGAGCTATTTGTGAAATGCCAAAGGCGATGCTTCTGGTGGCTGGTAAGCAATATTAAACTTCTATATTTATAATTTTTCAGATTATTATACAACCATATACTTATACACCAATAAGCCCCAACCTAAAGCTAAAAATAAACCACCTAAGGGTGTTATTGGCCCTAAGAATTTTAGTTTTTTATTATTTGCAGATAAAAGTACTAAAGCGTAAATTGAAAATGAAAATAAAACTGTACCGATTATAAAAGCATAAACAATGTAGTTATTAATAGTGCTTGTAATAGGCAATTGAAAACCTAAAATAAGCAATACAATTGCATGATACATTTGGTATTTCACCCCTGTTTCAAAACTCTGTAACTGCTGTAAATTCAGCTTTTTTTTCAATAAATGTGCTCCAAAAGCACCAAGTAGAATAGCAGAAAACCCGAAAATTCCCCCAATAATAATTGCATTTTCATTCATTTGATAAAAATAGTTATTTTAAAATAGAATTTTTAAAATTTTGCAAATCTTCTGCTGTATCTATGTCTATAAAATTTGTTTGCTTAGTTAGATAAACGACGTTGCTGTTGTTGTTTAAAATATCTTTAGCACCAATGTCTCCAGACATTTTTTGCAAGTTGCTAAAATAGCTCTTTGGGAATATGGCAGGAACGCCTAATTTCTTACCATAATTAGAAGCTATAATTTTTGATCGATCTTCATTGAATAATGCAATCATTTCATTTAAATATGTTTTTTCTATAGCTGGCTGATCGCCTAAAAGCACTAGCACCGCATCATAGCTATTTTTTGTAGTTTTTAAATGAGATACTCCATAAGCAATGCTACTACTTAACCCTTCCTTGAAATTACTATTGTGAATAAAGTGAATATTTGCAGATGAAATCTCTCTCCGAATTAAAAGATGGTTTGCACCTAAAATGCAGTATACATGATTTATATTGATCGCTTTTGCTTTAGATAAAACGGTTTCTAATAAGAAATTAACTCCAATTTTAACCAATTGTTTTGGTGTCTTCATTCTAGAAGATTCTCCTGCAGCTAAAACTAAAATCGCAATATCTATCATTGTTTATGTATGTATTTTTCCTTCTAATTTTCTAAGAGAAAAGGGCTCTTTTGCGCTAATCACTGCAAGAATTTCTGCAATAATAGAAACTCCAATTTCTTCTGGTGTTTGTGCACCTATATGCAATCCGGCGGGCGTATAGATTGAATCTAAAAATGCTTCTGTAGTATTTGGTGCATATTCAAAAAGTTCATTAAATAAACGTTCTCTTCTACTTGGTGCGCCTAAAATTCCAATATATTTAGGTTGCTGTTCGGCAAGTGCAATTACATATTTTAAATCTTGCACATAACTATGATTCATAAGTACAAGCGCACAATTATCGTTGATATTGTTGAATTTAATAGTTTCAGGACTCTCGCTAATTACTTTATTCGCTCCTGGGAAATCAGTAAGTTGTTTGCTGTCTTTTATGGAAGTAATTACCTCAACTTCCCAACCTAGCGTAGCTGCTATTTTGCACAATTTTACCGCATCGTGCTCGCCGCCAATAATAATTAATTTAAAAGCAGGTTGCAATATTTGGTTATAAACGGCAACATCACTTTTGGTTATAGTTGTTTCTGTGAATGTGAATTGTTGCTTATTTTCAAAAGTTAAGGTGGTACCAAACTCTCCAAAAACTTCATTTTCTTTTTGGAAATAACTGGTTAATTGTAAAGACTCTCTTTTAGAATTGGCCTTAGAGAAAGCAGCTATAAATTTGTTAGTAACAAAAAAAGGTTCGATTAAAACATATAAAATACCTTCACAGCCTAACTTGTATCTACCATCGTAGGTAATTACTTTGGGTATATTGTCTCTAAAAACGGTACTTGCTCTATGCATTATTTCTTTCTCTACACAGCCACCACTAACGGCACCAACAGAGCTCAAATCTTCAGAAATCAACATTCGAACTCCGGGTTTTCTATAAGAAGAGCCTTCTAGAAAAACCACAGTTGCTAGCACGTTTTTCAATCCTTTTTCTTGATGGATAACGGCTTGCTTAATAATTTCTTTGAGTTCATGAATCATTGGCGAAAAATAATTTAGCTAAATGTAAGAATTTTTAAATTCTTATTTATGACTTATTTTACAAGTTTCGCACTCATAGTTATCTTCATTTATAACCATCCCACTGATATTACTTTCTACAATTTTTTTAATAAAACTATTGTAAGTTTGGTCATTTCCAACGAGTTTACTTCCTTTATTTAGCTTGTAAAAATCTCCTTCCCATTCTTGTTTGCCCCAACAATTTGGACAAATTCCTTCTGGGGCATTTTCGCTTGTATTTCCAGTATCTTTTGCGGTAAAATATTTTTTTAAACTTTGTATTAGGCTCATAATTGTCTATTTTTTATGTGTAGTCGGAATAAGAGCAGAAACTTTACTAGTTAAGTTGTATTCTTAATAAAGCTAGTTCCAAATTAATTGTTTGCGCTCTTTCCAGTAAAATTCTGGAGATATTTTAAATGAATTTAGGAGGTCAATTTCATTATTAGAGAGTGAAAAAGTATTTAAATGTAAATTTTGTTTTAGCTGCATGTTGTTGCTTGCGCCGCTTAAAACAACACTATTAGGTATGGTTTGTTCGCAATACCTCAAAGAAATGGCATCTATGCCAACGGCGTGCTTTTTTGATAT
>CAJXAS010000072.1 GCA_913050305.1 uncultured Polaribacter sp.
AGTAACAATTTTTTTAAAAATTTACTTTTCATAATTGTTATTAATTAGTTTTTGTGAATTGTGTAATTAAACAGCTTTTTTTTATTAAAAAATAAAATTATTATGCTTTTAACCTTAAACAATAATAATATTTTAATTTATTATTAGTTGCATATCCGTTAAAAATAGTTAAAATTTCAACCGAAAACGGTTTCGTAAAATTTCGATTATATAGCTAATAAGTCTTTTAAAAACCCTAAATTGCTTACTGTCTGGTAGATCTCAATTCATATGTGGTAATATTCACTCTAAACACAATTTATAAATAAATTAAAGTATATGTCTAAAGTTAGTTTAACTAAGATTTCTGAAATTTTAGGAATGTCGAAATCTACCGTTTCCAAAGCCTTAAATAATTATGCAGATGTTAGTCCTGGTACTAGAAAAAAGGTACAAGATTTAGCAAATGAGTTAAATTATAAGCCTAATATTTTTGCTCAAAACTTACGAAGTCAAGAATCTAAAATAATAGGACTTTTAATGCCTGAAATAGTACATTATTTTTTTTCTACGATTATTAGCGGTGTTGCAGAAACAGCAGAAAAGTATGGATATTCTGTAATTGTTGCACAGACTAAAGACGATTATAAGAATGAAATAAAGCAGTTAGAACTTTTATTAGACAAAAATGTAGATGGTATTCTATTATCACTTGCAGATGATACAATTCATTTCAATCATGTTAAAGATGTTATTAATCAGGGTGTTCCTTTTGTATTGTTTGACAGAACATCTAAGCTTATAGATTGTAATAAAGTGGTAATAGACGATGTAAAGGCAGCGCAAATGGCTACGCAACACTTAATAGATATTGGTTGTAAGAAAATTGCAATTATTAGAAACCAGTTAAAATCTCAAGGAACCATAGACAGACATAAAGGCTTTAAAAAAGCACTTTTAGAAAACGGGATGGTCTATGATAAATCGATAGACTTTGAAGGGCGAGACTTTTCTTTTAGCGCAGGAAAAATAGCTGGGAATAAAATTTGTGAGAGTCATAAAGATGTAGACGGTATTTTTGCTCTTACAGATTTAATGGCAATTGGCGCTTTGGAGGCTTTAAAAGAACATAATGTAGCCGTTCCGGATCAAGTTTCTGTAATTGGATTTAGTAATTGGTTTTTAACACAGATTACTACGCCCCACTTATCTACAGTAGATCAGCCAGGTTTTGAAATTGGAAAAGCAGCTTTTAATTTATTGTATCAAGAAATTCAAAATAAAAAAAACAACGTTAAAGAGGCTTCTAAAACAATTGTAATTCCAACCACTGTTATTTCTAGAGACTCTACTAAATAAAGCTTTTTTTTTATTATAGTTCTCTTATCCAAATATTCCGATAACTTACACCACTTTTGTCTCCGTGATCTTGTAGTTTTATGGGTGCTTTTCCGTGCGCATTATTTTTGGGCCAACCTATATATTCTGTAGTTCCTATGATAGTAAAATGATCTTGAATTAAAACACCATTGTGTAATACGGTAATAGTGGCTTTTTTTGAAACATTTCCTTTTGCGTCAAAGTTTGGTGCATGATAAATAATATCGTAAGAATTCCAATTACCAGTTTCTGAAGATGCCTTTACTAAAGGGATGGCTTGCTTATAAACAGACCCTACTTGCCCGTTTACATAAGTATCATTATTATTGTTATCTAAAATCTGTACTTCGTATCTGTTTTGTAAAAAAACACCGCTATTGCTTCTATTTTGGCCGTTTGCTCTAATTTCTTTAGATGAGCGCCATTCTAAATGTAATTGCACAGAACCAAAGTTTTTTTTGGTTTGTATATCACCTGTTTTGTCTTTAACACTCATGCTTTTATCACTATTTAAAATCCAGTTTACAGCGGTAGAATCTGCGGACGAAGTCCATTCATTAAAGTTATTTCCATTAAAAAGTACAATGGCATCCGAAGGAATTTTGTTGGCACCTTCCACTGAAACAATAGATGGTTTTGGTTCCCAAATTTCTGTTGCTGCTGGTTTTGTAGGTTCCTCTTGTATTTCTTCTACAAGTATTAATTTATTTTGTTTTGTATTTTTTTGACAAGCAAATAAACTTATGCATAGGCAAAAAAGCACTAGTGTGTTTTTCATGTTTTTAAGGTAATAAAATGGCAAACATTCGTGACTTTTAATTAACAATTTTTACTTCAACTTAGATTCCTAAAATTCTCCTCAATTCCTCTTTATTTGTATTGGTACCCCCTGCAAAGTCATCAAATCTTTTTGTAGTAGTTTCTATAATATGGCTATTTATAAAAGCCACACCTTCTTTTGCACCTTGTTCCGGACTTTTAACAACACATTCCCATTCTAAAACAGCCCAAACATCACAACCATATTCTGTTAATTTAGAAAAGACAGTTTTAAAATCTACTTGGCCATCTCCAGGAGACCTGTAACGACCTGCTCTATTTTTCCAATCGTTATAACCTCCAAACATTCCTTTTTTTCCTGTAGGATGAAATTCGGCATCCTTCACATGAAATGCCTTTATAAATTGATGATAATGCTCTATGTATTTTATATAATCTAATTGCTGCAGCACAAAGTGCGAAGGATCATATAAAATATTTACACGTTTATGATTGCCAGTAGCTTCTAAAAAACGTTCAAAAGTATCACCATCGTGAATATCTTCTACGGGGTGAACCTCGTAACAAACATCTACACCATTTTCATCAAAAGTATTTAAAATAGGCACCCATCTGTCTGCTAATTCTCTAAAGCCCGTTTCCACCAGTCCTTTAGGTTGCTGCGGCCACGGATGCATTACTGGCCAAAGTAAAGAACCCGAAAATGTAGCGTGTGTATTTAAACCCAATCTTCTACTAACAATGCTCGCTTTTTGCATTTGATCTACCGCCCAAGCAGTTCTTTGTTTTGGTTTTCCTTTTAATTCTTTCGGTACAAAAACATCAAACATAATATCATGTGCTGGGTGCACCGCTACTAATTGTCCTTGTATATGTGTGGAGAGTTCTGTGATTTCTAGTCCGTAAGCATTTATTTTTCCCTTAAACTCATCACAATACGTTTGGCTGGTAGCAGCAATATCTAAATCGATGATACTTTTGTCTAAAGTAGGAATTTGTATGCCTTTATAACCCAAATTGCTTGCCCATTTGCACAAACCCTCTAAGGTATTAAAAGGTGCAACGTCATCCATAAATTGCGCTAGAAATATAGCAGGTCCTTTTATTGTTTTCATTATCGAGATTGTTAGTTTATTGGATATTTAGATTGTGCGGAATTAATAATTTAAATTTGATTAATTTTCATCAATAGTAACCCAAACATTTCCTCTTTTATGAGATGCTACGGCTTTTTCTATAAAATTCATTCCTCGAATTCCATCTACAATCGTTGGAAATTCACCAGCATTATACGGTTCTTTGTTGATTGCTTTTGCAATACCTTTATAAATATTACCCATAGAATCAAAAATTCCTTCTGGGTGTCCAGGTGGTAGTTTTGTACCATCAAGAGACAGTTTACTATTGTACGCATGCCCTGGTTTTAAAACTTGTAGTGGTTTTCCATCTTCCATTAAATACAAGTAATTCGGATTTTCTTGTTCCCATTTTAAACCTGCTTTTTCACCATAGACTTTTACAACAAAACTATTTTCTTCACCAGTGGCTATCTGACTTGCACAAATAACACCTTTAACATTGTTAGAAGCTCTTAATAATATAGTACCATCTACATCCATTGGATTGTCACTATATACATGGTTTAAGTCTGCTAAAATACTTTCAATCTTAACACCAGAAATATATTCTAACATATTAAAAGAATGGGTACCAATATCGCCAATACAACAGCTAATTCCAGATTTTTTTGGATTTAAGCGCCATGTAGCCGCACGTTGTTCTTTGTTATGAATTATTGGATTGATCCAACCTTGATAATATTGTGCATCTATTTTTTGAACCTTTCCTATTTCTCCATTTAAAATCATTTCTCGCATTTGACGCACCATGGGATAGCCTGTATACGTGTACGTTACGGCGAAAACTGTTTTTGCTTTTTGTAGAGCTGCACGTAATATTTTAGCTTCTTTGTAGGTAGTCGTCATGGGTTTTTCACAAATTACATGAAAACCATTTTCCAACAAGTTATTTGCCATTTGAAAGTGCAAAAAATTAGGAGTTAAGACAGAAACTACTTGTATGCGTTTTTCTTTTGGAAGTTTTGTTTCTTCAGCAATAAACGTGTCAAAATCTTTGTAGACTCTGTTTTCATTCAATCCTAATTTATTAGCAAAACTAATGTTGTCTTCCCATTTCGGATTAAAAACACCACCCACAATTTCATACTTATCAAACATAGAGGACGCCACTCTGTGCAGAATACCTACTAAAGAATCTCCACCACCACCAATAATACCTAATCTTATTTTTACACTCATTTTATTTTTTTCAGATCTAATTAACCCCTTTTTACTTTAGACTCTTTTATTTTTTAAAATATAGACACGAATTTCACGAAGAAACATGAATTTTTTATCACTTACATTTTTCGAATTAATTTTTTAGACTATAAAAAAAGTAGGCTAATTGCATTTTTAATTAGTGTAAATTCGTGCAATTGGTGTCTTATTCTTTGTATTCAACTTTTTCATCTTTAAATAATAAAGCAAAAATAACGAATACTCCTGCAGCAAACAAGGCAGGGAATAACCAAACGTTTTGCCAACTGTGTGAAGCATCTGCTAATATATTTGTATCTACAATTTTACCTGCTACCCAGAAACCAACTAACATACCAATACCGTAGGTAGCCAAAGTAATTAATCCTTGTGCGGCACTTTTCACTTTATCGCCTGCTTTAGAATCGGTATAAATTTGCCCCGATACAAAAAAGAAATCATAACAAATACCATGCAATGCAATTCCTGTGATTAACATAAAAGCAAGCTCTCCAGAATTCCCGTAAGCAAACAATACATACCTAAGTACCCATGCTAACATACCAACTAATATGGTTTTTTTGAATCCAAATTTCTTAAAAAAGAAAGGTAATAACAACATAAAAACAACTTCAGAAACCTGTCCTATGGTCATTTTACCAGTCGGGTTTTCAACACCTATTTCAGATAAAAAAGGATTTGCATTTTGATAATAAAAAGCTAATGGAATACATATTAAAACAGAAGAAATAAAGAAGACTAAAAAGTTTCGGTCTTTTAATAGTTTTAAAGCATCTAATCCTAAAATACTAGAAATAGTAACCGTGTCTTCTTTGCTAATACTTGGTGGCGTTTTAGGTAAGAAAAAACTAAAAACACCTAAAATAATAGATACAATAGCCGTCATTAAAAAAGTATTTTGCAACATTCCTGCTGCTGCATTTTCTTTAGAGTCCCAATGAAAATAGTAGCTAATTAATAAGCCCGCTAATATCCACCCAATAGTACCCCACACACGTATAAATGAAAATTCTTTTGCAGGATCTTTCATTTGCTTAAAAGCTACCGAGTTTACCAAGGCCAATGTTGGCATATAAGCAATCATATAGCCTAAAACATATGGGTAAAAAGTAGTAAAGTCATTTGCCTGAAACATCATGTACATTAAAATGGCACCTATAATATGTAAAACACCTAATATTTTTTCTGCATTAAAAAATCGATCTGCAATAAGACCTATAATAAAAGGAGCAATAATTGCACCCCAAGACTGCGTAGAATAAGCCATTCCTGTTTCTGCGCCGGTTGCACTTAAGTTATTTCCCATAAAAGTACCTAAGGTTACAAACCATGCACCCCAAATAAAGAATTCGAGAAACATCATAAAGGACAATTGAAATTGAATTGATTTTTTCATTAAGTTGTTTTGGTTTTTTGTGTAATTATTTAAAAAACATGAAATCGTTTATCTGCTAAATTTCTTAATGATGAAAACTATTTTACATCTTTTGCTACTTTTAAAAGTAAATCTCTGGTTGCTTTTGTTCCTGCAGTTTCGTCTAAGCGACTTCCTTCATATTCTACACCAATAAAACCGGTATACCCTGCATCTTTTACAATTTGTAACATTCTTTTATAATCTATGGTTGTTTCATTTCCGTTTGTATCAAAATCATAAGACTTTGCACTTACTGCTTTTGCCGCAGCCATCATTAAAGAGGTTCCTTTATATTTATCTGGATACAATTCTGCACATTCACCCCATTTTTTTGCTGCATCTTTTCTTTTTGTACACCAATTTCCAAAATCTGGTAGCGTACCACAATTGGTCATATTCACGTCTGTAATTGCTTGCATTAACTTCTCTGCGTCACTAGACAACCAACCATGATTTTCACACAACACATTTATATTTTTTGTAGCTGCGTAGGTAGCTAGTTTTTGAAGGCCGTCTACAACAGATATTTTCCATATTTCTGGGTCATTTGTACCAAAGGTGTTTACGCGAATAGCGTGCGCACCTAATTTTGCAGCAGCATCGACCCATTTTTTATGATTCTCTACAGCCGCATCTCTAATGGTTTCATCTGGGTCTGCTAAATCACCTTCATTATCAACCATAATTAAAACATTTTGCATTCCGTTTTGTGCACTCAACGTTTTCAAAGAATCAATAACAACATCAAAACCTAGTGTTTCTATTTGTTTTGCATAAATATGGTTTACATACTCTAAGCCTTGAAAACCCATTGCTTTTGACATTTTAGCAAATTTAAAAGGACTTACGCCATCTTCGTTAAATGTTTTATGTAAAGACCATTGTGCTAAAGACAATTTAAAAAAAGGTGCAGTGCTTGCTGTTTTTTCCTGCTGTACTTTCATTTTATTTTCGCCATTCTTGCAAGAAGTAGCAACAAAAAGGAGTGTGATTAGATAAAGAGATAAATTTTTAAAAGAAGCAGTATTCATTATTTATTTGTTTAAATTTTATTAAATATATATATATTTCATTCATATTTTATCATATCTTAAAATAATAACAAAGATTGCATATCGAAACCGGTTTCGTAAATGATTTGCACCTTTTTGTGATTCATCTTTAATGTTATTAAATTTCTTTGCCTACTTTAATCCTCTGAAAACAGAATTAGTTTAAAAATAAATACGAATGGATACTATAAATAACGACTTAAATTCTTACGATGCTATTGTAGTTGGTACCGGAATTTCTGGAGGCTGGGCAGCCAAAGAGCTTTGTGAAAACGGCTTAAAAACCTTAGTTTTAGAAAGAGGACCAATGGTAAAGCATGTAGAAGATTACCCTACAGCGCATTTAGATCCTTGGGATATGCCTAATGGTGGAAAAGCAACCCAAGAAATTATTGATAGAAAACCAAAACAACATAGAACAGGATATACTACGCATGTGGCTCGTGAACACTTTTTTGTAGACGATGTAAAGCATCCTTATAATGAGAATAAACGTTTCGATTGGATTAGAGGATACCACGTTGGTGGTAGATCTTTAATGTGGGGAAGACAAAGTTACCGTTTAAGTGATATTGATTTTGGTGCCAATAAAAAAGATGGTATTGGTGTAGATTGGCCAATTCGGTATAAAGATATTGAAAAGTGGTACGATAAAGTAGAAGAATATATTGGCGTAAGTGGAGAGAATTTAGGTTTGAAACAATTACCAGATCAGAAATTATTAAAGCCAATGAATCTAAATTGTGTAGAAGAAGTTTTAAAAGAAAAGCTAGCTACAAATTTTGATGACGGACGTTTATTAACTATTGGTAGAACTGCACATATTACAGAAGGTACCAAACCAGGAGAAGGTAGAAGTACTTGTCAATATAGAAACAGATGTATGCGAGGTTGCCCTTATGGAGCTTATTTTAGCAGTAATTCTTCTACATTACCAGCAGCAGATGCTACAGGAAATATGACTTTAAGACCTAATTCTATTGTACATGAAGTAATTTATGATGACGTTACTAAAAAAGCAACGGGTGTAAGGTTGATAGATGCAGAGACAAAAGAGTCATTGGTATATAATGCTAAAGTTGTTTTTCTATGTGCATCTTCTATGGCGTCTACTTCTATTTTATTACAATCCAAATCAGCACGTTTTCCAAACGGATTAGGAAATGATAGTGGAGAATTAGGGCACAATATTATGGATCATCATTTTCATGTTGGAGCAAGTGCAAAAGCAACTGGTTTTGATGACAAATATGTAAAAGGAAGAAGACCAAATGGAGTTTATATTCCTAGGTTTAGAAATTTAGGAGGTAATACAGAGGCAGAAACTTTTAAAAGAGGGTATGGTTACCAAGGCGGTGCAAGCAGAAGTAGTGCTTCAGAATTGGTTGCCGAACTCAAATATGGTCCAGAATTAAAAGAAGCAATCTTAAAACCTGGAGAATGGAACGTAAATTTATTGGCTTTTGGTGAAACATTGCCAGATCATAAAAACAAGTTGTTTTTAGATTACGATAAAAAAGACGAATGGGGTTTACCAACCGTTACTTTTGATGCTGCGTTTGGTGAAAATGAAATGGCAATGCGTAAAGACATGCAAGAACAAGCTGTTAGAATGCTAACTGAAGCTGGCTTTGAAGAAGTAAATGGGTACGATAATAAAGATGGAGCAGCGATGGGGTTAGGAATCCATGAAATGGGAACTG
>CAJXAS010000073.1 GCA_913050305.1 uncultured Polaribacter sp.
CTTTTAGAACCTAAAGATTACAAACCACATTGGAAAAGTTGGGATCTAAACAACTTACCTATGTTACCAGAACGCTTTGACACGAAAGTTACGGGCGATGCAGGAATTAGAAAACAATTCAATATTGTAAAATCATTATTTGATAAAGCATCTGTTGTTATCAATTGCGGGGATGCTGGAACAGAAGGAGAATTGATACAGCGTTGGGTAATTAACCAATGTAATTATAAAGGTGAAGTGCAACGTTTATGGATTTCCTCACTTACTGAAGAAGCAATTAAAGAAGGATTTAAAAATTTAAAACCCTCTGAACAATATGATAACTTGTATTATGCAGGTTTCTCTAGAGCTATTGGAGATTGGTTATTAGGCCTAAATGCAACCCGACTGTATACTGTAAAATATGGTGGATATAAACAGGTCTTATCTGTAGGTAGAGTGCAAACGCCTACCCTAGCAATGATTGTTAATAGGTATGTTGAAATAACTAATTTTAATCCACAACCCTACTGGGAGTTACAAACTACGTATAGAAATACACTTTTTAATTATGAAGATGGGCGTTTTTTAAAACAAGAAGACGGCCAAATATTAGCTAATAAAGTTAAAGAATCAGATTTTGAAATTGTTTCTGTAGTTAAAAAGAAAGGAAAAGAATACGCACCAAAACTATTTGATTTAACTGGTTTACAAGTGTATTGTAATAATAAATTTGGATTTTCAGCGGATGAAACGCTAAAGATGGTTCAAAAGCTATACGAAATGAAAGTAGTTACCTACCCAAGAGTAGACACTACATTTTTACCAAATGATGTATATCCTAAAATTGCAGGAATTTTATCAAAATTAACAAAGTATAGCGAATTAACACAGCCACTATTAGGACAAAAAATAAAGAAATCGAAACGTATTTTTGATGATCAAAAAGTTACAGATCACCATGCTATAATTCCTACCGGAATTCAAGGAAATTTACAATACAACCAACAACAAGTCTACGATATTATAACACGTAGATTTATTGGTGCTTTTTATCCAGATTCAGATGTTTCTAATACTGCCGTAATTGGAAAAGCTGCAGATGTTCCGTTTAAAACAACTGGTAAAGAAATACTTACCAAAGGTTGGCGCGTTGCTTTTGAGACGGAAGAGAGCAAAATTAAAAAGGAATTAAACGAACAAGTAACCTTACCTTCTTTTGTCAAAGGTGAAAAAGGAGCACATGAACCTTCTTTCTTAGAAAAGGAAACAAAACCGCCAAGAAATTTTACAGAAGCAAGTTTATTACGCGCCATGGAAACAGCAGGAAGGCATGTAGATGATGATGAAATGCGCGAGTTAATGAAAGAAAATGGCATTGGAAGACCGTCTACCAGAGCGAGTATTATTGAGACGTTGTTCCGAAGAAAATATATTGAGCGTAAAAAGAAGTTAGTATTACCAACCCAAACAGGTATCGATTTAATTAATATTATAGACAACGAATTACTAAAATCTGCTGAGTTAACGGGCAGATGGGAAAAACGTTTAAAAGAAATTGAAAGAGGTGAGTTTAATGCAGGAAACTTCATCAACAATATGAAGAAAATGGTAGATGAATTGGTTTATGAGGTCCGTTCTAATAAAACGTCTAAGCGCATTTCTTCTAATACTGTCATTCCAAAAGAAGCAAAAAAAACTCCCACTAAAAAACCGATATCTAAAAAAGAGGTCTTGGGAAAAACATGTCCGAAATGTAATAAAGGAACAATTTTAAAAGGCTCTTCTGCATTTGGCTGTTCTGAATATAAAAATAATTGCAATTTAAAAATTCCGTTTGAAATTTACGGTAAGAAAGTTTCTGAAAATCAATTAATACGTTTGCTAGACAAAGGGTGCACAACCAATTTAAAGGGATTTAAAATAGCCACTGGCGCTGTCGAGGGCTTGATTCGTTTTGATGAAAATTTTAATTTAAAATTAGAAGCAAAAAAAGTAGCCACTGTAACAACTTCAGAAAAAATTAATTGTCCGAAATGTAAAGCTGGAAAAGTCTTGAAAGGAAAAACAGGCTATGGTTGTTCTGCTTATAAAACAGGTTGCAATTTTGTTTTTACTTTTGACAACATCAAAAAAATAGCAAATGGTAGAGCGTTAACGAAAGAATTAGTGCTTAAAATAATTAGTGCTTAAAACAATATCATTTTTACGCAAGCAAAATCTATAAAAACTAATCAATCATATTTTTTAAATAAAACTGCTCTACTTTTTCTCTTGCCCACGGAGTAGTTCTTAAAAATTTTAGACTAGATTTATAAGTAGGGTTATTTTTAAAGGCATTAATATTTAAACTATCTCCTAACTCTTCCCAACCGTATTCTAAAAATAATTGTTCTAACATAGTTGCTAATTTTATGCCGTGTAAAGGGTTATTCGGTTGGTCTTTGCTCATTTTTGGTTTAAGAAATTATAATAGATTCAAAGGTAATGCTATTATTTTTTTTAGTTCACAAATATTAACAATTATTAGCAATTGTTTATTGCGGATTTTTCAATAATTTAGCCGAAAACATAAGAATTCTACATATGAAAAATATTGCGTTAAATGATATTCACGTTAAATTAGGTGCAAAAATGGTTCCTTTTGCCGGTTATAATATGCCTGTGCAGTACGAAGGTGTTACTGCAGAACATTTAACGGTTAGAGAAGCGGTTGGTGTTTTTGATGTAAGTCATATGGGAGAATTTTTAGTGAGCGGTGTAAATGCACTAGCTTTAATACAAAAAGTAACCTCTAATGATGCCTCTAAGTTAGAAATTGGCCATGCGCAATACAGCTGTTTTCCCAATGAAAATGGCGGAATTGTAGACGATTTAATTTGTTATAAAATTAAAGAAGAGCAATATTTACTAGTCGTAAACGCCTCTAATATTGAAAAAGATTGGAACTGGATTTCTAAATACAACCAAGAATTTAAAGCCGATTTAACAGATTTGTCGGAAGACTATTCGTTATTAGCAATTCAAGGACCTAAAGCTGTGGAAGCAATGCAATCTTTATCTTCTTTAGATTTAGCAGCAATTCCTTTTTACAAGTTTAAAATAAGTGATTTTGCAGGTGTTGAAAACGTAATTATTTCTGCTACTGGTTATACTGGTTCTGGTGGTTTTGAGATTTACTGTAAAAATTCTGAAGCAAAACAAATCTGGGATAGCGTTTTCGAAGCCGGAGCAGCATATGGAATTAAACCAATTGGCTTGGCAGCAAGAGATACCTTGCGTTTAGAAATGGGCTATTGTTTGTACGGAAATGATATTAATGATACAACATCACCAATTGAAGCTGGTTTAGGTTGGATAACTAAATTTACCAAAGACTTTGTAAATGCAGACGCATTGGCAAAAGAAAAAGAACAAAAACCAGAAAGAAAATTAGTTGCTTTTGAGTTAGATGAAAGAGGAATTCCAAGGCATGGTTATGATATTGTAGATGAAAACGGGACTATTATTGGTGTTGTAACGTCGGGAACTATGAGTCCGTGTTTACAAAAAGGAATTGGAATGGGCTATGTGCCAAGAGTTCTTGCTAAAGCGGGTACACAGATTCATATTCAAGTACGTAAAAAAGCAATTCCTGCAACTATTATAAAGTTACCCTTTTATAAAGGATAAAAAATAATTCTCAAAAATAATATATAAAACGGCATATTTCGCATCTAAGAGATATGCCGTTTCTCTATTTAAAAGCTTATTTTTACTAACGGAAATAATGGTTAATTAAAACCTAACAAAATAAATAAAATGAGTTTTTTAAAAGCAGAATGGAGAAAATTAGCTTTTGCTAATTACGAAGTTAATCCGAATGTTTTAGCACAATACATTCCGCCAGGAACAGAGCTTGATTTATGGGAAGGCAAATGCTTTGTCAGTTTAATTGGATTTATATTTTCAAACACTAAAATATTCGGTATTAAAGTTCCTTTTCATAATACCGTAGAAGAAGTGAATTTGCGTTTTTATGTAAAACGTTTTGAAAATAATACTTGGAAACGTGGTGCAGTTTTTATCAAAGAAATTGTGTCTAAACCCATGCTTACTTTTGTTGCAAACACGATTTACAAAGAACACTATGAAACCATGCCCATGAAATACAAATGGGAAGAAAATAGCGAAAACAGAAGTGTAGCATATCATTGGAGAAAGAATAAAATATGGCAATCTTTTAAAGTTACTGCCGCGCTTAAAACTTCAGAAATTCAAGAAAATAGTGAGACTGAGTTTATTACCGAACATTATTGGGGATATGCAAAGGTAAATGATACTGTTACCAATGAATATGAGGTTACCCATCCAAGGTGGAAAAAGTATGAAGTAGAAAGTGCTGATATCAAAGTAGATTTCGAATTGGTTTATGGAAAATATTTTGAGTTTTTAAATCACATAAAGCCAACTTCTATTATGCTTATTGAAGGTTCTAAAATAACTATTGAAGGTAAAAAAACCATAAAAAAGGAAGCTTTTTAATGACTTATATTACCTAAAATAAATGCGATAAAAAATTTTATAATTATACCTTCTCAGAGTTAAAATATAGTATTAAAATCTTCATATCTGAAAGTGAATAGTGTGCTCTTTTTAATTTTAAAAAGGGTATGTTTGCCCACTTAAAACAAACAAAAAAACTATGAATTGTCTATTAACCGGTGGCGGTGGAATTGTCGGAAGTCACATTATTTTTGAATGGTTATACAAAGCAATCATAGACAAAAAAGTGGCACACTTATTTGTAGTAATAAGAGCTAATGAAAAGTCTGCCCAGCAGCGTTTAGAAACTATTTTACAAGACGCATCTCGTCCGAAATTTTTAAATGCTTTTACTTTAGAAGCTTGCTTAGAAAAAGTAACTGTTATTTCTAGCGATTTATCAACTATAAAAAAAGAAACGTTAGAAAAACATCATTTTGATACCGTAATACATTGCGCAGGTTCCACTAATTTATTGCAAACGGCAGATTCTAAAGAGACTGTGCATAAACAGAACTACATGGTAACAAAACAACTGTTATCACAACTTCCTAAAGCTGTTAAACGTTTTATATATATTAGTACTGCCTATTCTTTTGGCATTCAAGAAGAAAAAGTAAAAGATAGTATCGAAAATTATAACGTTACTAGTTTTAGAAACCCGTATGAGGAATCTAAATATGAAAGCGAAAAATATGTAAGAGAAACGTGTAAGACACTAAATATTACTTCTCAGGTTTTAAGGCCTAGTATTATTTGTGGTCGTTTATTGGACAAGCCATTTTATGAGACACCAAAATTTGATGTATTTTATTCTTGGGCAATGTTTTTAGATAAGTATGCGAAAAAATCGAAAGGAGATTTTAGAATTTGGGTAGATAAAGAAAGTGGCTTAAACATTGTACCTGTAGATTTTGTTTCTAAAGCAATTTTATATGCTTTTTTGAATCCGGATATTAAAGAATTGAATATTGTAAATCCTACACAGATATTACATACAGACTATGTTGGTGAAGTTTTAAATTCTTTTAATGTAGATTCATATACCTATGTTTCCGAAAGACCCGAAAATCTAAACGGTTTTGAACAATTATATTACAAAACTATTGGCAGTCTTTTTGAAAAGTATATTTCTGTGCCAGATTTACAGTTTGAAGTAGCAGAAATTTCAAAACTAATAAAACAATTAAAATTAAGTACTACTTTAGGTGTTCATGAGAATTTCATGAATCTCATTAATTTTTCAGTAGAAAAAAAATTTAAAAAAAGTTACTAATAACTTTAGATAAAAACGCTCTATATTGGATTCATTAACTCAAATAGTTTTAGGTGCCGCAGTTGGAGAAGCCGTTTTAGGAAGAAAAATTGGCAATAAAGCAATGTTATACGGAGCTATAGCTGGAACAATTCCAGATTTAGATGTATTAGCTTCATTTTTCACAGATACCGTTAGTGCCTTAGAGATCCATAGAGGTTTTACACATTCTATCTTTTTCTCTGTATTGTTTGCCCCCATATTTGCGTTTATTGTAACCAAATATGAAACCTATAAAAACTTTAAAAACTGGACGTTACTTTTCTTTTGGGCGTTTATAACACACCCTATTTTAGACGCACAGACCACTTGGGGCACACAACTCTTTTGGCCTTTAGATATTCGGTTAGCATTTAAAAATATTTTTGTGGTAGATCCTCTTTATACCATTCCGTTTTTAGTATTTCTAATTTTAGCAATGCGCCAAAAGAAGGCAAGTGAAAAAAGGCGGTTATATAATAATTTAGGGCTGTGTATTAGCAGTTTATACTTGGTAGTAACTTTAATCTTAAAAGGAGTTTCTTATCAAAAATTCACGAAAGAATTGGCGGAACAAAATATTAGCTACAAAACAATAAAAACAAAACCAACACCCCTAAACGCTCTTTTGTGGACGGCTAATATAGAAACAAAAAAATCTTATTTAATTGGAAATTCTTCCTTTTTAGACCAACACCCCATTCAATTCTCTGAATATCCTAAAGCCCATTATTTGTTAGGCGATATAGCAAAACACCCAAAAACAAAAAGAATGATTGCCATTTCTAAAGGTTGGTATACCATCAATAAAAAAAATAACAATTTATATTTTAATGATTTACGTTTCGGCGTTTTGAGTATGCAAGCAAATGCTACTAATTTTGTTTTTAAATATAAAATTGTTGTTGATGCAAATGGCACTCCATTTTTTATTGAAGAACCAAAAGAAAAAAGGGACGGTAAGAAATTGTTATTAGATTTATGGACACGTATCAAAGGAAATTAAATAAATACTTTCCTATTGCCTTTCTGTTATAAAACATTTAAATTTGCACGGTAGTAAATATTTATTTAAAACCAATTTTACAATACTATAAAGTTTGCTAAAAACTAGCGAAATAACGATAGAATTTAAAACTCTACTTGCAATCATGAAAGATGTTCTTAACAAGTTAGACAGTAAGTTTATAAAAATAATGAAGAATGCAAGTATCCCTTCCATTCGTTTATCTTTTGGTGTAATATTTATTTGGTTTGGTGTATTAAAACCTTTAGGACTCTCTTCTGCAGAAGGTTTGCTAAAATCAACGGTTATATGGTTGCCTTTCGGATCTCCAGAAATGTGGTTGATTATTATTGGTTTATGGGAGGTAGTTATTGGTGTTTTCTTTTTCTTTAAGAAGACAACACGTATTGCGATTATTCTTTTATTTTTACAAATGGTAGGAACTTTTATGCCTTTAGTAGTTCTTACGGAAGTAACTTTTCAATCGAATAATTTTTTACTTCCTACTTTGGAAGGACAATACATTATTAAAAATTTAATGATTATTTCTGCAGCCTTAGTTCTAGGTGGAGAAATTACAAGGTCAAATAAAAAAACAAACGAATAACAAGTATTATCTACAAATTAAATAAATAAAAACCTTAAAGTATTCAATATAAGTATAAAAGGATACATTCTATTAGACAGGAGCATATGCTTTTAGTACAATCCAACAAACTAAAAAAAATCCCAATGAAAATTCATTGGGATTTTTAATTTATAATTTATAACAAGAACTACACGTTAAAACGAAAGTGCATTACATCTCCATCTTTAACAATATACTCTTTACCTTCTACTTTCATTTTACCTGCTTCTTTTACTTTTGCTTCAGAACCAAAAGTAACAAAGTCTGAATAGGCTATTGTTTCTGCTCTAATAAAACCTTTTTCGAAATCTGTATGAATAACTCCTGCAGCTTGTGGGGCAGTAGATCCGATAGGAATTGTCCAAGCTCTTACTTCTTTTACACCTGCCGTAAAGTACGTTTGTAAGTTTAATAATTTATAGGCAGAACGAACCAATCTAGCAACACCTGCTTCTTCTAAACCAATATCTGCTAAAAACATTTGTCTCTCTTCGTAATCGTCTAATTCCGTAATATCTGCTTCTGTACCGACTGCTAAAACAATTACTTCAGCATTTTCATCTTTTACAGCTTCTCTTACTTTTTCTACATATGCATTTCCTGTAACTGCAGAATCTTCATCTACATTACATACATATAAAACTGGCTTCGCTGTAATAAATTGTAAAGATTGTACAAACTCTTGCTCTTTTTCATTAAAAGATAAAGCTCTTACAGATATACCTTTTAATAAAGTTTCTTCAACTTTTAGTAAAACTACTAATTCTGCTTGCGCATCTTTATTACCCGTCTTTGCAGTTCTTTTTACACGCTCTAATCTTTTCTCTACAGTTTCTAAATCTTTTAACTGCAATTCGATATCTATTGTTTCTTTATCTCTAACAGGATCTACAGATTCGTCTACATGAATAATATTATCATTATCAAAACATCTAATAACATGCAAAATAGCATCTGTTTCTCTAATATTTGCCAAGAATTGGTTTCCTAAACCTTCCCCTTTACTTGCTCCTTTTACCAAACCAGCAATATCTACAATCTCTACAGTTGCAG
>CAJXAS010000074.1 GCA_913050305.1 uncultured Polaribacter sp.
TGAGAAGTAGACTGTGGCCGTTTAAAGATGCTGAAAATCCAGATCCAAGAACTACGGATGATCATTTTTTAATGGAAATTCCAGTGCATAATAATGAGGAGGCTTTAGTTGCTTTATTATCAAAAACAGGAGCTGTGGAAATTAATATTGTAGATAAGCACTAATATATAGATAATGAAGAATTTTAAATTAGTTATCGCTTTAGTAGTTGTTGCAAGTATATACTCTTGTAATGATAAAAAAACAAGACAAGCGCAATACATGCCAGACATGTATGAGTCTATTCCTTATAAAACAGACGGGGCCAAAGGTTTGGGTGGAAACCCTGTAAATAGAAAACCTGTGGATGGTACCTTGCCAAGAGGAGGAACACCGGCATATGATATTGCTAATACAATTGAAGGATACGACCAAGCAAAGGCAACTTTGATCTCCCCTTTAGAAAAAAATGAAAAGAATTTAGACAATGGTAAGAAAATGTATACCATATATTGTATTTCTTGTCATGGTAAAAAAGGAGACGGAAATGGATATTTATCTACATCAGAGAAATTTGCAGGAATTCCAAATTATAAAGATAGAGACATTACAGAAGGAAGTATTTATCACGTTTTAATTCATGGTAAAGGAGTAATGGGTTCACACTCGTCTCAATTAACATATAAAGAACGCTGGCAAATTATTCAATACGTAGAGGTATTAAGAGCAGATTTGTTAAAATAGAATTCAAAAAGAAAGAATACGAAAGATATGTATCAATTCTCAGGTAAATTAAAGACATTTTCATTAGCACTAATTATCATTGGTGTGATAGGAACTGCATTCAGTTTTTATAGTGGTTCTCAAAAGACTATAGAAGATGCAAAACATGTAATAGAAGCTTCTCATAATGTTGGGCATGGATCTTCGCACGAAGAAACAGCTGTTCATAACGATGTTGCAGATTTAGAAAATCATACTGCGAAAGCAGATACTCACGTTGCTGCAGACGCACATGATACTTCTAGCGATAAAGAACACGCAGAGCATGAGTTACATGTTTTGCACCAGTTACAAAACAGACCTTGGTCAGCATTTTATGTAGCTTTATTTTTCTCTTTAGGAATTACTTTATTGGTCTTGGCTTTTTATGCAATACAAAGAGTAGCTCAAGTAGGGTGGTCTATCTTAATTTTAAGAGTGATGGAAGCAATTACAGCTAATTTATTACCAACTTCAATTATTATGTTGGTAGTAATAGTAGCTTCGGTAATGCATTTAAACCATGTATTTCCATGGATGGCAGAAGGTACTGTAGATCCAATGAGTGACAATTATGATGCTATTATAGATGGTAAATCTGGATGGATGAATGCTACGGGTTTCTTAATAAGAAGTATTGCATATTTATTAATATGGAATGCTTACAGGTTTTTTATTAGAAGAAGTTCTATTAAAGAAGATACAGCGAACGACGGAAATAAAACATACAAGAAGAATTTCACAGCATCAGTAATATTTTTATTTCTTTTTATGATTACAGAGTCGATGATGTCTTGGGACTGGATAATGGGCTTAGACCCACACTGGTTCTCAACATTATTTGGTTGGTATGTATTGGCAACTTTATTAGTTAGTGCTTTAACAGTAATCGCATTTTTTACAATTTATTTTCGTTCTAAAGGTGCATTGCCTGGTGTAAACGATAGTCATATTCACGATTTAGCTAAGTTTATGTTTGGTTTCTCCGTATTCTGGACATACTTATGGTTCTCACAGTTTATGCTGATTTGGTATGCAGATATTCCTGAGGAAACTACCTATTTTGTTATGAGATTTACAGAATATAAATTACCGTTTTTAGGTATGGTAGTTATGAATTTTGTTTTTCCTATTTTATTATTACTAAACAGCGATTTTAAAAGTAAACCTTGGTTTATCTTTATTGGAGGTTTCGTAATTTTAGTAGGGCATTATGTAGATGTATTTATTATGGTGATGCCTTCTACTGTCGGTTCACAATGGTATTTTGGAATTCCAGAAATAAGTGCTATCTGTTTCTTTGTAGGTTTGTTAATTTTTACAACTTTAAGATCATTCTCTAAAGTAAGTCCAATACCTGCAGGAAACCCTTTCTTAAAAGAAAGTGAGCATTTTCATTACTATAATATCGAACATTCAGATGAAGAAGGTTCAACAGATCATCATTAACTAATAATTGAATTAAAAATTAAGAAAAGATAAATATGCTAGCTTTATTTTATATTTTTATAGGTGTTGCAATCGGTGTAAGCGTGTGGCAGATTACTAGAATCATGGATTTTAGAGGTTCTATTGCGGATGATAATGACAACGCTGCTCAAGGAAAATATGCCATCGGTTTTTTGGCTTTTTTATACGCAATGATGATTTATTGTTTAATCTTCATGAATGTTATAATGTTGCCAGAATCTGCTTCTATTGAAGGAGAGCATGACGATAATTTGTTTGACATTACATTTTGGTTAATTGGAATTGTTCAATTCATCATGCAGTTTTTAATATTTTACTTTACGTTTAAATACAGAGGAAGTAAAGATAGAAAGGCGAAGTTTTATGCAGATAGTCATAAATTAGAGTTTATTTGGACAGTTACTCCAGCCGTAGTTTTAGTAGTCTTAATTGGTTATGGTCTTTGGCAATGGAACAATGTAATGGACTTATCGGATTCAGAAGATCCTGTTATTATCGAAGTATATTCGCAGCAATTTAACTGGAAAGCTAGGTATGCTGGTGCAGATAATACATTGGGTACAGGTAACGTAAACTTTATTAAAGGTATGAACACCATGGGTGTAGATATGTCTGATAAAAATGCTGCAGATGATAAACAAGTAACTGAGCTGTATCTTCCAAAGGGAAGAAAGGTTCATTTTAGATTTCGTTCGCAGGATGTTTTACACTCAGCTTACATGCCGCATTTTAGAGCACAAATGAATTGTGTTCCCGGTATGGTTACACAGTTTGGTTTTACGCCGAAATACACAACTCAAGAGATGAGAGATTTACCAGAGGTAATAGAAAAATCTATTGGTATTAATAAAATAAGAAGGGCTAAAGGAGAAGAACTTTATATTTTTGATTATCTACTATTGTGTAATAAAATTTGTGGAGCATCTCATTACAACATGCAAATGAAAATTACAGTTGTAGAAGAAGATGAGTTCGACGAATGGTTGTCTCAACAACCAACATTATCAGAGGTTATTAAATAAATTATAATAAAAAAAACACTACAAATAAGTAAGATATTATGTCAGAGCATCATCATAAAGAAACTTTTGTAACTAAATATATTTTTAGTCAAGATCATAAAATGATTTCAAAGCAGTTCCTGGTAACAGGTATGTTTATGGGAATCATTGCAGTTTTAATGTCAATGTTATTTCGTTTGCAACTTGCATGGCCAGATACTTCGTTTTCAATTGTAGAAGCATTTTTAGGTTCTCATCAAACAGATGGAATAATGGATCCAGATATTTATTTGGCATTGGTGACAATACATGGTACTATTATGGTATTTTTTGTATTAACTGCCGGTCTAAGTGGTACCTTTTCTAACTTATTAATTCCTTTGCAAATTGGTGCAAGAGATATGGCTTCAGGATTTCTAAATATGATTTCTTATTGGTTATTCTTTTTATCTAGTTCCGTAATGTTGATTTCATTATTCGTGGAAGCAGGTCCTGCTTCAGCAGGTTGGACCGTTTATCCGCCATTAAGTGCATTACCTCAAGCAATACCAGGTTCTGGAATGGGAATGACTTTATGGTTAGTTTCAATGGCAATTTTTATTGCATCTTCTTTAATAGGGGCATTAAACTACATTGTAACCGTATTAAATTTACGTACAAAAGGAATGAAAATGACAAGATTGCCATTAACAATTTGGGCATTTTTTGTAACAGCCATTATTGGTGTAGTTTCTTTTCCAGTATTATTATCGGCATCATTATTACTAATTTTTGATAGAAGTTTTGGTACTTCATTTTACTTATCAGATATATTTATTTCAGGAGAAGTTTTACATTACCAAGGAGGTTCACCAGTATTATTTGAACACTTATTTTGGTTTTTAGGTCACCCGGAGGTGTACATCGTATTATTGCCGGCATTAGGTATTACTTCAGAAATTATTTCAACAAATTCTAGAAAACCAATTTTTGGTTATAGAGCAATGATCGGTTCCATTCTGGCAATTGCATTTTTATCTACAATTGTTTGGGGACACCACATGTTTATTTCAGGAATGAATCCTTTTCTAGGTTCTGTATTTACATTTACCACTTTATTAATTGCAATACCATCTGCAGTAAAAGCATTTAATTATGTAACTACTTTGTGGAAAGGTAATTTACAATTAAACCCAGCGATGCTATTTTCTATTGGTCTAGTTTCTACGTTCGTTACAGGAGGTTTAACAGGATTAGTTTTAGGGGATTCAGCTTTGGATATCGCTATACATGATACGTATTTCGTAGTAGCCCATTTTCACTTAGTAATGGGTGTTTCTGCAATTTTTGGCATGTATGCTGGTATTTATCACTGGTTTCCAAAGATGTATGGTAAAATGATGAATAAAACTTTAGGGTATTGGCACTTTTGGATTACAATAATTTGTGCTTACGGAGTTTTTTGGCCAATGCACTTTATAGGTTTAGCTGGTTTACCAAGAAGATATTATACAAATACAAATTTTCCAATGTTTAATGATTTGGCAGATATAAATGTTGTGATTACTTTATTCGCTTTAGTTGGGGGTATTGGACAAATTTTCTTTATTGCGAATTTCTTTATCTCTATGTATAGAGGTGAAAAAGCAACACAAAATCCTTGGAAGTCAAATACTTTAGAATGGACTACTCCAGTAGAGCACATTCACGGTAATTGGCCAGGTAAATTACCAGAAGTTCATAGATGGGCTTATGACTATAGTAAGCGTGTAGATGCGGATGACGATGATAGTGATTATTTACATGGTAAAGATTTTGTATTACAAACAACACCACTATTAGAAGGTGAAGAATCATCATAGAAGATAAAATTAAGTATAAAAAACCTTTCCAATTTGGAAAGGTTTTTTGCTTTATAAGAAGATTATCATATCATATTAAATTCCTTTATCTTTGTTTTTATGAATGAAAATTTAAATCCTGAAAGTGACAATTTATCTAATGAAGATTTAGATGTAGAAAAAAAATTACGTCCTCTTTCATTTGATGATTTTACAGGACAAGATCAAGCAATTGATAATTTGAAAATTTTTGTTGAAGCAGCAAATCAGAGAGAAGAAGCATTAGATCATACGCTTTTTCATGGTCCTCCCGGTTTAGGAAAAACTACGCTTGCACATATTTTAGCGAACGAATTACAAGTGGGTATAAAGGTTACCTCTGGTCCAGTTTTAGATAAACCAGGAGATTTAGCCGGTTTACTTACCAATCTAGATGAACGTGACGTTTTGTTTATTGATGAAATTCATCGTTTAAGTCCTATTGTAGAGGAATATTTATACTCTGCAATGGAGGATTATAAGATTGATATTATGATTGAGTCTGGGCCAAATGCTAGGACAGTGCAGATTAATCTTGAACCTTTTACATTAATTGGCGCAACTACACGTTCAGGATTGTTAACGGCTCCAATGAGAGCAAGATTTGGAATAAGTAGTAGATTACATTATTATAAGACCGAATTACTTACCACAATTATTCAAAGAAGTGCACATATTTTAAAAGTTCCAATCTCTATGGAATCTGCTATTGAAATTGCAGGACGAAGCAGAGGTACTCCTAGGATTGCGAATGCACTGTTGCGCAGAGTAAGAGATTTTGCACAAATTAAAGGAAATGGGTCTATTACAATAGAAATTGCCAAATACGCTTTAGGAGCCTTAAATGTAGATGCACATGGTTTGGATGAAATGGATAATAAAATACTATTAACCATAATTGACAAATTTAAAGGAGGTCCTGTTGGTCTTTCTACCATAGCAACTGCTGTTAGTGAGAATACAGAAACCATAGAGGAAGTATACGAACCTTTTTTAATTCAGCAAGGTTTTATAATGCGAACACCAAGAGGTAGAGAAGTAACAGAACTTGCTTATAAACATTTGGGTAGAGAAAAAGGTAAAAATCCGGGGCAGTTATTCTAAATTTGGTTTTAGCTTACATAAAGCAAAGAGGATGGAATTAGCTAAAAGTATAAGATTAAATGAATATTAAAAAGTTAATACCAATTTTAGAATGGTTACCAAATTATAATACTTCCCTTTTTAAGGGAGATTTATTTGCAGGTATTACCGTTGGTATTATTTTAATTCCGCAAGGAATTGCATATGCGCTTATTGCAGGATTGCCTCCTATTTACGGTTTGTATTGTGCTTTAGTGCCGCAAGTAATGTATGCTATTTTTGGTTCTTCTAGGCAAGTAGCAATTGGTCCAGTAGCAATGGATTCTCTTATCGTAGCAACAGGAGTTTCTACGCTAGCGCTTGTAGGAACAGAAAGTTATATCTCAATAGCTATTTTATTAGCTTTAATGGTTGGAACAATTCAACTAATTATGGGTATTTTCAATTTAGGATTCATAGTAAACTTTCTCTCCAAACCCGTAATCACAGGTTTCACTTCTGCTGTTGCATTAATTATTGGTTTCAATCAATTTAGAAATTTATTAGGTTTAGACTTTGCACAGAGCGACCAAATTCAGGTTATCTTGCAGGGTATTTGGTTCGAATTAGGAAATTTTAATTATCATACAACAATTATAGGATTGATTTCCATGATCATAATTATTATTGCTAGAAGAATAAATAAGAAAATTCCAAATGCACTGATGGTTGTAATTCTTGGAGTTTTACTTATGAAATATTTTGGAAATATCTTTATAAATGTTTCCATAGTAAAAGATATCCCCTCTGGTTTGCCAAAATTCGGAATTCCGGAATTTGATTTAGATTTGATTAGAAATTTATTACCAATTGCTTTAACACTTGTAATGGTTGGTTATTTAGAGACTATTTCTATTGGAAAATCATTAGAAGCAAAACAAGATGAATATAGAATTAGACCAAATCAAGAATTAATAGCTTTAGGGATTAGTAATATGGTAGGCTCTTTATTTAAGGCATATCCAAGTGCTTCTAGTTTTTCTCGTTCTGCTATCAACTATGAAAGTGGAGCAAAAACAGGTATGGCCGCATTAATTTCGGTAGTTATGGTCCTAATTACATTATTGTTTTTAATGCCATTATTTTATTATTTACCAAAAACGGTATTATCTGCAATTATAATAGTGGCTGTTTTTGGATTGGTTAATTTTAAAGAAGCTAGTTTTCTATGGAAAGCCAATCAATTAGATTTTTGTTTAATGCTTGCGACTTTTATTGCAACTTTGTGTTTAGGAATTGAATTTGGAATAACTATAGGAGTAGGATTGTCTTTAATTGTTTTAATTTTTAGAACCTCTAGACCGTATGTTGTTGAATTAGGAAAAGTACCAAATTCTAATTTTTATAAAAATAAAGAACGATTTGAGGAAGTGTTACTTGATAAAGATGTATTGGTTTTTAGATTTGATGCACAATTATTTTATGCCAATGCTAGTTATTTTAGAGATCGATTGGAACAAATGATGGATAATAAAGGGAGCGCTTTAAAATTGATTGTTTTAGATGCAGAGAGTATAAATAGAGTAGATAGTACAGGTGTAGAAATGTTAAAGGAACGTATTCTATTTTGCCAAAAAAAAGGAATTATATTTTATTTAGCTGGCGTAAAAGGACCAGTACGAGATGATTTATTTAGAAGTGGAATTTTAGAAATCATAAGTTTAGATCACTTTTTTATGCGTGCAAATCAAGCCGTTAGGTTCTATAAAACTGGGGATAAGGTAAAGCAAGAAAAATATGCAAAATATATACATCAAGCTTATAAATAGCATTAGGAAAATAAGTACTTTACTTGTTGTAAATTAACTCTATAATAAAATGAAAAATTTAGTATGCTTATTTATAATGATTTTTTTTTCTGTGAGCTGCACTTCACAAGTAGAGTTTAAATCTATAACAACAAAAGAGTTAAAGGTTTTATTGTCAAAAGAAAATATTCAATTGATGGATGTTAGAACCCCTGAAGAAATAAAAGAAGGTGCTATACAAACATCATTTTTTGCCAACTATTTTGATATTGATTTTGAAAGAGTAGCAACTGCCCAGTTAAATAAGTCAAAGCCCGTTTATTTGTATTGCAGAAGTGGCAACAGAAGTGGAAAGGCATGTAAAATTTTGAAAGAAAAAGGCTTCGAAGTCATCAATGTTTTAGGAGGATATCAGCAGTGGGATTCAGAAAAAAATCAATAACTTAAATTAACCTTCTAAAGAATGACTTTTAACCTAAGTATGTTTTTAGCATCTGTGTTTTAGAGCCTGATTGTAATCTCC
>CAJXAS010000075.1 GCA_913050305.1 uncultured Polaribacter sp.
GCCAAATCAGCTTGCGTAATGTTTTTTTTTGCTCTCTCAACTTTAATACTATTCTTCATAAAAAACGGATTTTTTAAGTTTAGAAATCTGCCAGTTAAACCGAATGATGAAAAATAGTAAAATTGTAAACATATTTAAAAGCATAACCCATAAAAAAGACAAATCGAATATGAATAGAAGCGATATTAAAAGAATCGCATAATTCAAATAAACAGCCCAAACTAAAGATTCTAGCCTAATTTTTAAAATATATTCATCTTCTGATTTTTCTTTAGAAAAAGCAACTAATAATGAGCTTACAATCATTAAAACACCCAATATTTCATTTAAAATGTTGTTGTTCACAATTCCGATGAAATGCTTGTCGCCAAGAAACTCTTGAATAAAAATAGCAGGGACATTAAAGTCCAAAAGAATAGGTTCGTAGTCTAAAATATGAGTTACTAACCCAATGACTACAGAAGGAATGAGAATGAACCAACCAATGTTCTTAAATTTGTTGGGAAACAGATACCGTACATTCATAGCTTACTAATTTAAATTCAAACAAATGTAAAACAAACAATACTAATAGACAAACAAACTTTACATTTAATCAAAAAAAGCTACTAAGAAAACAGTAAACAAACCCTTTCATTTAAACAATCTCATTAATTACAATTTTTTTACCATTAAAAGAAATCACATCCTTTTCTTGCTTACCTAAGAGTAATTTACCAATAGGTGAAGATACAGAAACGGCAAAATAGCTTTTATCTGCAACCACTAGTTGCCCCGCAGAAAGGCTTAAAAAATACCGCGTCTTATCTGTAATGATAATGCTTCCTAAGCATGCATTTTTTGATGATTTTAAAACATCTATTTTCGATAAGACAACTTTCATTTGAGCAATTCCAGATAATTGCTGTCCCGCCTTTTCCATTTCTAACTGTAACATTGCACGGCCCGTTTCATGCTTATCTCCAGCAGAACTCTTTGTCTCAGATTGCAATGCTTTTTGATTCGAAGATAGCACGGCTTCCACTGTTTGTGAACGCTTGTTTACAAATGCTTCACATTGGCTAAAAAGCGCTTCTTTAATTTTTAGTTGCAACATACTTCATTTTAATATTCACTTCCTTAGAAAGCACAAAACTGCTACCACCAACACCAAAGTCTCTTCTATTTAAAGAAAAATCAGTCAAAAATGTTACTGTCGTTTTAGATGTAGTTACATTCAATGTGGTTTCTATCCTTTTCCTGATTCCTTTAATCGTTATAAATCCTTTTAATAAATATTTAGAGGCCGTTATTTTCTCTATTGCGTTTGATTCAAATACGATCTCCGGATACTTTTTAATATTAAAATAATCTGACTCTAAAAGGTGTTCGTCTCTAGCTTCTGAATCTGTAAATATGGATGCTACGCTTATTTTTGCATTCAAAAAGCTTCCTTTTAAATTACTTGCGCTAAAATTACTGGAAACTACGAACTGATTAAAGTTACCCAGTACATTAAATCCAAAATTCTTTATTGTAAATGTAATTTTAGAGGCTGTTTTGTCTTGCACCAACTCTTGTGAAAAACAAGTCAAAGCTCCCAATACAAAAACAATTAATATTATTTTATGTCTCATAAATATATTAGAATTTAGAATCTAAGTTAAAAGCATACGCTGCGTATTTTCCGTGATGAGAAATTGAGCATGATTTTATTAATAATTCTTCTTGGTAATAAAAAAGTGGCGCACCAATTGTTGTTTTTCTTTTCTCTATACCTTCAACTGAAACACCTGTTTCGGAGGCTAGTTTTATTTTCAAATCTAAATCTATTGCGCTTGGCAAACCAATTGCAGAAAAAATGACCGTTTCTTCCTTTTTTTCTCTAGCGATTGTAGACATGTAAAATGCATTAAAAACAGACACTGTATAAAATATGTTTTCTTCAAAAACCACGATTCCTCTGTCTTTAGAAGTTATAGTACACTCAAATTTTTGAGGAGCAAAAAAACGTTCTTTAACCTTTTGAGTATAACACTTGTAGGCAGCCTCTTTCATAGACCAAAACAACCAAACTTTTAAAAAAGAATTTTCGGAATTTAAAATTTCACCTTGTTCTTTTTGGGTAAATTGTTTCTCTAAAAAACCTCTTCGCTCCCAATTACTTTCGGTTTTAGCTAGTTTTAAATCAACAATATCATTGCCAATATTATGCATTTATTTTTGTTTGTATTATCTCTATAGTTGCTTTTACAGAGAGCATTTTCTCCATTGAATCATTGTCTATTTCTATGTTAAACTCATCTTCTACATCTAAAATAATATCTACTAAATTTGCAGAGTTTATTTCTAAATCATTTATAAAATCTGTGTTTTCATTTAAGTTTTTAAAACCCTCTTCATTTTGAACATAAGGCTTTACAATTGTTGTTAATTTTGATATAATTTCTTCTTTTGTCATATTAATTTGAATATTTTTTAAAGATAACACACGCATTTACATCTCCAAAGCCAAAACTTGCTTTTGCTAAAATAGTAATGTTTTTTTCAATCATTTGAGTTGGAATTTTATCATTAGAAATCAGTGTTGAAATTTCTGGATGTACATCATCACAATTAATATTTGGAAATACAAATTGCCCTTTAACTTGTGCAACAGCTGCTACGCATTCTATTGCTCCAGAAGCAGCTAAGCAATGTCCCACCATCGATTTTAAAGAATTAATATACGGAAAATCCGTTCCTCTTCTTTGCAGTGCCTTTGTCCAATTTTCTATTTCTAAAGAATCTTTTGACGTTGCTGTTAAATGCCCATTAATTACATCTATTTCCGATGAAGATATGCCTGAGTCTAATACCGCATCTGTAATACATTTCTGAACCGCTTCTGAGTTTGGAGCCGTTAAGGTTCCGCCTTTTCGTTGTCCGCCAGAATTAATATTTCCCCCTAAAACCTCGGCGTAAATAGTGGCTTTCCGCTCTAAAGCACTTTCTAAGGACTCTAAAACCAGTGCTCCTGCGCCACTTCCTGGAACAAAACCAGCTGCAGTTGCACTCATTGGCCTTGATCCTTTCTCTGGTGTTTCGTTGTGCTTGTAGGACATCACCCGCATTGCATCAAAACCACCCCAAGTATACAAACTGCTATCACTAGAACTACCCACAAGCATTCGTTTTGCTTTCCCGTTTTTAATACGCTCAAAACCCAACAGCAAAGCTTCTGTTCCTGTCGTGCAAGCCGATGAATTTGTTGTAACCTGATTCCCAAACCCAAGGATTCCACCTAAATATGCTGAAATTCCACTTGCCATTGTTTGCACCACAGAGGTACTTCCTAAGCGCCTCACATTCTGGTCATCTATTTTATAAATAGCCTCTCTTAACTTTTCTATTCCCGAAGTTCCTGTTCCAAAAATTAACCCTGAATCATAATCTAATTCTGAATCGTCATCAACAGAAAAACCGGCGTCTTTCCAAGCATCCATTCCTGCCATACAGCCATATAAAATGGAGGTACTATTAAACCCACGCAATTGTAAAGGTGTTAAATATTCTAATTTTTTTTCTTCTGAAATAATTGGAATTCCGCCAATACAGCAAGAAAAGCCCTTGTCTTTTAAATTCTGATGATAGGTAATTCCTGAAGTTCCTGTTTTTATCGCATTTGTAAACGCCGGCAAACCAACGCCATTGGGCGCCACAACGCCTAAACCGGTAATTACAACTCTGTTTTTAACTTCTGATGAATTCATTTCAGTATTTTATTTTACGATAATCATTCCAGAAATAGTTCCTCTACAAACCAGTTCATCTTTAGAATTTATCATTTTTACATTACACTTTAACTTGTTAAATCTAAAATATTCTTTTTCTGAAATTACGGTTACTTTTTCATTTGGTAAAACGGGTACATAAAAATCAACCACATTAGATGTTAAGGCTATTTGTGGTTTTACACTTATTGAAATTTTATCTTTTAGTAAAAATATTCCCAAACAAACAAGGCCAATTTGTGCCATGGTTTCCGTTAAAATAACACCTGGAGTTATCGGGTTTTCCTTAAAATGACCCTCATAAAAGAATGCGCTTTCTTTAAAGGTATAATTTCCTGAAACACCAGTTTCTGAAATTTCTGTAAGTTCATCAACAAACAGAAAAGGTTTTTGATAGGGTAAATTTTTTATAATTTGATCTTGATTCATTTTAATAATTTTACCACTCTAATAAAATACGTTGTGCAGAAAACCCTGGTCCAAAGCTTAACATTAAGCCTCTTTCTCCTTTGGCTGGATTTCTATCCATAAAACGCTCTAAAACATATAAAACTGTTGCGCTAGACATGTTGCCGTACAAGCGTAAAACTTCTTTTGTATCATCTATATTCTTTCCTAAAGCACCAAATAAATCTTCTACAGTTTGCACAATTTTCTTTCCTCCTGGATGAAAAATTAAATGATCTATATCTTCAATTGTCAAGTTATTTCTTTCTAAAAAAGGATGAACTATTGCTGGAAAATGATCTGAAATCTTCTTCGGAACTTCCTTGTCTAAAATCATTTGCAAACCTGTGTTTACCAAATTAAACCCCATCATACTTGTGGCGTCATAAAAATGATACATCGCTTCATCTATAATTTCTGGCCCTTTATCTTCTTCGTAAGAAGATAAAATTACCGCAGATGCTCCGTCTCCAAAAATAGCAGCACTTACAATGTTTGTCATCGAATAATCATCTAATTGGAACGTTGCTGTTGGTGCTTCTACAGCAATTACGACTGCCCGTTTATTCGGATTCGCCTTTAAAAAATTCTTTGCATAAATAATACCAGAAACACCTGCAGCACAACCCATTTCTGTAACGGGTAAACGCACAATATCTTGTTTCATTTGCAATGAATTAATTAGGTAGGCATCCATAGAAGGAATCATTATACCAGTGCAACTCACCGTAATAATATAGTCGATATCTGTTGCTTTTAAATTTACTTTATTTAAAGATTTTTTAAGCGCCTGTTCCCCTAGGATTACCACCTCTCTTGCGTAAATATTATTTTTTTCCTCGAAAGAGGTTGCTACAAATACGTCTTCAGGATCCATAATAGAATACCTTTTATCAACTGCCGCACCCTCAAAAAGTTTGGTAACTTTTCTCTGAAAACGAAGGTCTTGATCTTGCATCCATAATTTTACAAAAGGTATAATGTCTTTTGTTTCTCTATAATATTTCGGAAGTTGTTTTGCAACAGATGTTATTTTTACTTTCATTTTTCGTTGGGGGTTTCAATAATTTTTGTAATTAAATTTTCCTAAAAAAACTTCTAATTTTCTACTTTTTAACGCCTCAAAATCCATTGAAAACGAAACGCCCATTTCCAGGAAACTTGTGATTTTACTTTTAATTTTTTTGAGATACGCACTAAGTCGTTTCTTTTAAATCCTCTTAAAACAGAAGTTAATCCATCTTCAATTATCATGTTGTTTTTTATAAAAACAGACAACAACATAAATAAATAATACGCTAACTTATGCCTGTGTAAATCATTTACTACAACAGCTATTTTTGTTTGTTTTAAAGTGTTTCCTAAAAAAGAAACCAATTGCTCTTCTTTGAAATGATGTAGAAACAATGTTGCCAATACCACATCAAATTTTCTGTTTTTAAACTCTTCAGAAAAGATATCTTCTGTTTTAAAACTTAATTCAGAGAATTCAGTTGATAATTCATTTGCGTAAGCAATAGCTGTCGGATTTGCATCCATACCAATCAGCTTCATTTTATAGCCGTTTTTTCTTCCGAACTTAGCAACATCTCGTAAAATATCTCCATGCCCACAACCAATATCTGCAATGGTTAGTTCTTGTTCTTTTGGATGGTTTTTTAATACTTTTTTCAATGCCCTTACTGTCATTAAATTCCCGCCCAACCAACGGTTTATGTTTTCTAGTTTATCTAGAGTATCGCGCAACAAATCGCCACCAATAGAAAAATCATCCATTAGTTCTTCTTTATCTGTTCTGTATTTTGTGCTAACGAAAAAATCCATTATATCTTCATTGGTTTACCGTGAGTTTGCTTAATTATAATAGGCAATAAAAAAGGAAGTTTCTTTAAAATTTGCAATAAGACGGATGCAATTGTATCTTTTCTAAACAGCATAGCAATAAAATGCCCTGCCTTCAAACGCAAACTAAATTTTCGATTCCACTGTCTAATATATTGCTTTTCCAGTTCTTTTCTTGTCTCAATCTCACCATTAAAGTAATTTAGAATCAATTTAGACGCTAATTGCGCAGATTGAATGGCCATGCTCATGCCGTTTCCACAAAGTGGATGAATCATTCCTGCAGAGTCTCCGCACATTAAAATATGATTTTCTACTGGTTTTTTGGTTTCAAATGAAATTTGACTAATACTTAATGGTTTTTCAAAAAGAGCTTCAGAATTATGAAAAATCTCTTTCAAATAATTGTTTTTAAAAACAACTTGTTCTTGAAAATCTTCTATATTTTTATACTGTTTAAAGGTTGCGTAATTTGTAATATAGCACAAATTAATTGCGCTATTTTCTACTTTAGAAACCCCACAATACCCTCCTTTAAAATTGTGAAGCGCTACCAAATCCTCCTTAAAATTTCCTTTTACATGGATTTTAACCCCTAAATAAGGCGATTTCTTCTGAATAAAATTGCGCGCCATTTTTACATCTAATAAAGAACGTTTGCCAAAAGCACCAATCGTTATTTTTGAAGTAAAAACATTATTCTCTTTTGTTTCAACTTGAAAAAAATCTTTTAAAAAAGTAACATCTAAAACAGTATCCTGTAAAATTATAACGCCGTTTTCTTTTGCCTTTTCTGATAAAACAAGATCAAGTGTATACCGAGAAATCCCAAACCCACCCAAAGGCAGCTTTGCCGAAATTATATTGCTTTTTGTAGTTGACAATTGAAAATTATTAATTCTTACAGCTCCAGAATCAAACGGATTTACCTCCAAAAAATCTAAATATGGCAATACTTCATTGGAAATATACTCACCACATACTTTGTGTTTCGGGTATTCATTTTTCTCAATTAATAAAACCTTTTTACCAAGTTTAGATAAGTGAATTGCATTGCACAAACCCGCCAGGCCACCACCAATAACTATTATATCTAAAGCTTTTCTATTCATTTATTAATTCTGCTAATTCTTTACCTACCAAGCTGCCAATTGCAACACCCATTCCACCTAAACGAACTCCACAAAAAACATGATTAGAAAGTTGCTTTACAATGGCTTTTTTCTGATCTCCAACACCCATAATCCCACTCCATCTGTGTTCAATTTCAAAAGAAGTATTTGGTAAAATAGTTGTTTTTAAAATATTTTCTAATTCGTTTTGGATAATTGCTGTTTGTCCAAACTCAGAGGTTTCTTCCGTTTTAAAATCAAGGTTTCTTCCACCACCAAATAAAATACGGTCATCTATATTTCTAAAATAATAATACCCTTTATCTAAATGAAAGGTTCCTTTTATTTGTAAGTTTTTAATTGGTTTTGTGATGAGTACCTGTGCTCTTGCCGGTTGGACTTTTTCTTCTAATAATTTGTTTGCAAAACCATTGGTTGCGATAAAAAGTTTAGTTGTTTTAAAGGTAATTTTATCTGTTGTTATTTCAATATCTGTATTGTCTTCTGTGAAACTTTCAACAGCAATGTTATTTAAAATTTTAACGCCTAATTTCTGCACTTTCTGTATTAGTTCGTATCCCATTTTTCCAGTATCAATCTGACCTTCAAAATTATTAACAATATATCTATTGTGTACTTTTTTGAAATTAAATGTATTGTCTGAAACTGAAAAAACATCCGTCTTAAATATAGGTTTTAATAATTTATTAATATCCTCTTTTTTTGAAATACACTCCTCAAAAAAAGTTTCAGAATCACACAACTCAAAGCCTTTATTCTGTTGAAAATCAATCTTTTTATCTCCTAAATTGCTTCTTAATAATTGCAACCCTTTCCAACGATTTTCTACCAAATTATATACTTCTTGTTCTGTATGAGAACTCAGGTCATCTATCAGCTCCGAAAGGCTTCCAAAACAGGCAAAACCTGCGTTTTTTGTGCTTGCGCCTTGCGGCAACATTCCTTTTTCAAGAATTACAATTTTTGCTGCAGGGTGTTTTTTCTTCAATTCTAAAGCACAGTTTAAGCCTACAATACCACTACCTACAATTGTAAAATCAATGTTAGAAAACCACTCTTTTAATTCCCAATAACTATACTTCATTTAAATCTCTTTTTCAAAACAAACACTATTCT
>CAJXAS010000076.1 GCA_913050305.1 uncultured Polaribacter sp.
AATTTGGAAGTAAATACCAAGAAAATGAAAATTCTGCACAAGTTTCTATGTTTGGTGAAGCCTCTACAGTTCAGTTCCCAGAACCAGACATTCCAGAATGTGAAACTTGGGGTACTATGGAACTTTTGTCACAAGAAAAAGAAGTTATTGGAATTTATATTTCAGCACATCCTTTAGATGATTTTAAAAACGAATTAAAATTTTGTAATGCTTCTTTGAAACACTTTAAAGCAGACTTAACAAAATTTGTGAATATGAACCTGGCTTTTGCAGGTATCGTTACAGATGTGCAACATAGAGTCTCTAAAGCAGGAAAAGGTTGGGCTTTATTTACAGTTGAAGATTATGCAGATAGCAATGAGTTTAGAATTTTTGGAGAGGAGTATTTAAGAATGCAACATTTTTTGGTTCCGAATCAGTTTTTATTTATAAGATCAACTATTCAAGCAGGTTGGACTAATAAAGAGGGTGTTGTTGGGGAACCTAGATTAAAGTTTACAGAAATGAAATTATTACATGACATTATGGATGAACTCTGTAAAAAGGTAACTATTCAACTTCCTTTAAATCAAATTAAAGAAGATACCATTCTTAATTTAGAATCCATTTTAAAAAACAAACCCGGTAAACAAGGTTTAAATTTTACTATTTGGGACGAAAAAGAGAAACTAGAAGTAAGTTTACCAAGTAGAAATACAAAAATTCACATTACCAATGAATTATTGGCAATTTTAGACAGCCAACTAATTAGCTATAAATTAAACTGATTCTAATTAGTGGAATAAAGTAAAAATAAGTACGCTATAAAAAGATAAATATTTACTTTTGTTTAACATTTTATACAATACATGAAACAAAATAACAATGGTACTTGGGTAAGTTGGAATGAAAACGTTATCCACAACTACAAATCACTTTTTAAAATAACTACTGAAGAAGAACTGCAGGAAGTTATTAAAAATTCAGAAAAAATACGTGTTTTTGGATCGAAGCAGTCATCAGCAGACATTGCTTCGGGCCTAGAGACATTAGTAGACATTACTACTTATAATAAAATACTTTCTTATAATGATTCAGAACACACAGTTACTGTGCAATCTGGAGTAATTTTAGGAGATTTATTAGATGCCATAGAAGCAAAAGGCTGGTGTATACCTTGTCTGCCAGATATTAATACCATTACTATTGGTGGCGCTTTAGCAACGGGAACACATGGGACAAGCGGAAAACTGTTATGCGAATACATGACAGATTGTAGTATTGTTTTAGCAGATGGTTCTTTAAAAAGAATTAACGAAAAAGATGAAATGATAGATGCCGTAAGGGTTTCTTTAGGAGTACTTGGCGTAATGTCTGAAATCACTTTTAAATGTGAGCCTATTTACACGCTGCACGTAAAAGAAGGACCAGAAGATGATTCTGAATGGTTACCAAAAATTAAAGAGCGTTTAAAAAAGCATGCTTTTTTAAGAATTTTATGGCTTCCGCATACAGACAAAGGATATGTAATTACCGGAGATAAAATTAATCCTGATACAGAAATTACAGAAAACTTAGGACCTGCGTATTTAAAACACCGAAGAACAGCTTCTAAAATATTATACAAATATTCGCATATTTTTCCTTGGACTACAGCAATTGCTAACAAACTTTTATACAGAGGTTTTTTTAGCAGCACAAAAGAGCACAAAGGCTCACTATACCAAGCGACCGTAACAAAGTCTAGAGGTTCTACGATAGAATTAGCAGAATGGACAATTGGCTTGGATAAATTTCCAAAGGTTTTTGAAGAATTGAAAACTGAGATTAATAAATGGAGCAACAAATCGTTTATTCATATTCCAATGGATGTTCGTTTTGTGTACAAAGACAAATCCTGGTTAAGTTATGCTTATGGCGAAGATACGGTAACAATGGGCTGTGTCTCTAGAAATGCAGCTACCGCAGACACTTATGAGGCTTTTAAAAGTATTGAAAAAGTGTTTTTAAAATATGGAGGAAAACCTCATTGGGGGAAACGTTTCACTGCCAAAGACGCTGGCATATCTAGAATTTATAGTAAGTGGGAAGATTTTAAAGTTTTAAGAAAAGAATTAGATCCAACTAATAAATTTTTGAATCCGTACTTAACAGAATTATTAAACGAAAAACAAAGAGCACATGCAGTTGCCTAAAGGATTTTTATTTGATTTTGATGGTGTTGTAGTAAATAGTTTCGAAAGTCACGGTGCTGCCTGGAGCAGTGCTTTTAGAGAATTATTTAATAAAGATATTGCTCCTTTTCCTAAAAGTCATGCAGGTAAATCGCCAATGATTATTGCTGCTTATTTTTGTAGTGTTATTGGTGAAGAAAAACGGACTGAAGAATTATATATCTTAAAAGACAAGCACCTAGATCTTCATTTCAAAGTCCCTAAATTATTGCCTGGAGTTAGAGAGTTTACAGCACTACTTACCAAAGAAAACATACCTTATGGTATTGCTAGTAACGCTACCAAACAATTTTTAAAAAATAGTGTACATCATTTAGAATTAAATTTTCCAATTGTTTTTGGTGTACAAGATTACGTAAAACCAAAACCTGCTCCAGAGGCTTACATTACCTTAGCAAGTGCATTGGGTTTCCATAAAAAAGATTTTAAAGATGTTTGGGTTTTTGAAGATAGTTTAACAGGTACAAGAGCTGCAAAATTAGCTGGAATGGTTCCTATTGGTATTACAACTCAATTTTCCGAAGAAGATTTAAAAGAAGCAGGAAGTATTTTTGCGTTTCCAACTTTATTGCAAGCTTACGAGTATTTATTAGAGGGTTAATCCTAAATAGTTACTTCTCTAAAAAGTGTTTCTAAATTTTTATTCTGCGCAGTTAAACCTAAAATTTTAAGGTTATTCTCTTGTGCTAAATCGAAAATTTTAGAGCGTACATCTTCGCTGGAACTAAATGTTAATTGCCAATTATTATCTGACGTATTTTTTACAGAACTTAAGTTCGATAACTTTTGAAAAATTTCCTCGTCACAAGAAGTATTATAAGTAACTTCTATTATTTGTTGTTTTGAATCTTGAAGCTCTTTTAGTTTTTTATCAACTAAAATTTCGCCCTTTTTAATTATAATTACCCGATCACAAACAGCCTCCACTTCTTGCATAATATGTGTAGAAAAAAGCACGGTTTTATCTTTTCCTAATTCCTGAATTAAAGCTCTAATTTCTACAATTTGGTTTGGGTCTAAACCAGTTGTTGGCTCATCTAAAATTAGAACTTTTGGATTGTGTAAAATAGCGGCAGCAATACCTACTCTTTGCTGATATCCTTTAGATAATTGATGTATTTTCTTATCCGCCTCTAAAGTTAAACCCACTTTTTCTATACAGTCTTCTATTTGACTTTTAGCTACCTTATAAATAGCAGCCTGAAACTGCAAATATTCACGCACATACATTTCTGCATACAAAGGATTGTGTTCAGGTAAATACCCAATTACTTTTTGCGCTGCTATCGGGTTTTTTAAAACATCAATATCATCCACAAAAACAGCACCTTCATTTGGTTTTATAAAACCAGTTAAGATTTTCATCATCGTAGATTTTCCAGCACCATTAGGACCTAAAAAACCAATTACCTGTCCCTTATCTGCAGAAAAAGAAATATTATTTAGTGCTTTCTGAGATGCATAGCTTTTAGAAACGGAATTTACGGTTATAGACATATTACAAATGTAAGTTTAATAGTAGAATAACGAAAATATGTAGTTTTTAGTTTACAACATTAGAAAGGTTTGTTCATTACAAAAGACTAAGGTGACTAAAATAAATATGGCTCAATTAAGATTGAGCCATTTAAAAAAATATCTTTTTAAGCTTTATAATTGATATCTTACCCTGAAACTTATAAATCTTGGTAAAATAAAACGTTCATTAACTGTAAATGCAATGACACTTTGGCTTATATCTACTTGTGAGCCTGTTGCTAATAAGTTGTTGCCTACCAATTCATATTCCCATTTTGCATCTCTATCTTTTCTATAGGCTAATTTTGCATTCCAAATATTAAATGAACTCTGTTTGCTTCCACCTTGTCTTACTTCGTTAAAGGTGAAATCTGAAGTAAGTGTTACTGAGTTCCAAATATATGCATCAAAATCTATCGATGGTGCATGTGTAACTGTCTTAATGTCTGAAGGTCTAGCGCTGTTACTTTGATCTACATAAGTTATTCTATAACGCAAAGTAACATTTGGTGCTTTCGTGAAATTTGTACCAACACTTGCATTCATTCCTCTTACTAAACTTTCATTTGTATTCTCTTCCGAATTAATAAATTGATAACTTTTATTATAAGAGAAGTTACCACCAAATCTTGTTCTAATCTTCTTGATAGTTTTACCTAAACCAATAAATGAAGTAAGGCTCTCATTATCTAAAGGTGAATTTATATTCGTACTACTAGACACCACAGAACGTGGTTCAAAAATTGTATTTCTATTTACCTGATCTGACGTTTTCTTGTAATTTATTCTTGCAAAAACATTGCTCGCGTTAAATAAATTATAGCTAGAATAACTTAGGGTTAAGTTATGAAAACTAGCATTTAAAAGCCCGGGATTTCCTGAGAAAAAAGAATTATAACTATTCGCTACAATACCCCTTGCAATTTGATTAACGTCTGTAAAATTAACTTCTTGTTTGTAGCTAAAATTTAAACTCTCACTCCTTTTAAACTGAGCTATTACATCAAATTCTGGCAAAAATTTAGTAAAGGTATCTTTAAAGGTCTCTGTACCAAATTGAGTATTATTAGAATTATAAGCATGCACTGTAAAGCCAGGTGTAAATGTGAAAATACCAGATTTTAAACGATATCTTACTCCCGCATATATATCTGAAAAACTGTATTCAGTATCATTTGTTGTTTGAGGGTTATTAATACCATTAATAGTTGGGTTTGGATCAAACTCTGCACCACTATCTAAAATTTGAAAGAAACGAGAATCAAAATTCTGTTTACTTAAGATAGTACCAGTAACAAAATTCAAATTACTCTGATCGTTTAAAATATAGTAATAATCTAATTTTGCATCTAACTGATTCGATTTTACACGTCTATCTTGCTCTAAAGTATAGAATTGGTTGCTTCTATCTAATCCAAGAGTTCCAGCTGCATCATCAAACCCGTCTTCAAACTCTTCTAAAGAATCTATATCATCTGGATTGTTATTATCTGGATCATTTTCTAAAGAAGCCACGTAAAAAGGATCTTCATCTTGTAAAATATGTTTTACTTCTAGTGCAAAAATGCTTTTTTCACCGGCCGTATAGAAATAACTAAAATCTTGATTAATTGTATAAGGTGTTGCACTTTCAGTCTCTGTAATATTACTTAAAACACGAGAAACTGCTGCTTCTCTGACAGATTCACTAGAAAAACGACCAGACACATTGTAGGACAATTGATTATTATAATCTTTCTTATATGTTGTACTTAACCGAAATAAACCCGTATTACTTGTTTGATCTGTTATATTATCAACAAGATCATCTGGTGTATTTGGGTTTATATAGTCAATTTCGCTAATATTTCTTTGCCCGTTACTATTACTAGACCAAATTAAAAAACCACTTAAGTCTAATTTTTTATTCGGAGAATAACTAATATTTAAAGCAGACAGCTTCGTTTCTATTCTATTTGCATTATTTGCTCCTGCACTTAAAAAACCTATACCCGCATCTCCTATATTAATATTTGTACCATTGGAAGGACTTTGGCTTCTAAAACCTCCACCAAAACTCCTTAAATCTCTTCTGCTTAGCACAACATCTCCAAGGTTGTTTACATCTCCAATAACATTTAAAGTGTATTTTGGTGTATAATAAAATAATTTTGGCTGAAAAAGATACAAATTTGTATCTGCAGAATTTCCTGCACCGGCTATTATATCTCCAAACCAAAAATTCTTTTTACCTTCTTTTAATTTGATATTTATAGCAACTCTATCTTGATTATTTTGCACACCACTTAACTGGCTTACATTTGAGTAATTTCTTAAAACTTGAATTTTATCTACAGCATTAGAAGGAATATTTTCTGTTGCTAATTTAGTATCTCCACTAAAAAATTCTTTTCCATCGATCATTATTTTTTCAACAGCTTTGCCCTCTACTTCAATTTGACCAGCATCATTTATTTCGACTCCAGGCAATTTTGCTAAAATATCTTTTAATTTTCTTTCAGAACCATTTTTAAAAGAATCTGCATTGTAAATAATCGTATCGCCTTTAATAGTTATAGGCATCTTAGAGATGATCTCTATGCCATCTAGCATACTATCTTCGAGCATGGTATAATCTTTACTCATATTAGTTATTTTCGTTTTCAAAAACGCACTAATTTCTTTAAAGCCGATATAACTTATTTTTATATTATATGTCGTATTAATTTTTAAGTCTAACTTAAAATTCCCTTTAGCGTCTGTAAAACCATAAGAAGCAATTCTTTTAGCTACAGTATCTAATGCGATAACATTTGCCATTTCTAAAGGAAATCCGAGTGAATCTTTTACAATTCCTCTATATTCTATTTGCGAAAATGCAATTGTAGAAACAAGAAAAATGGCAATGAATACTATTTTTTTCATGTATTATTTTTTATTAAGTTCCAATAAAATTATTTAGTTTCTTCCTCTACCACCACGACCTCCTCGGTTTTGAAAACGCGCTTTTAATTCTTCTGTTTTTACTTTTATAATTTTATTGTATTCATCTCTCGAAACTTCTTTTCCCTTATCAGGGGCTGCTATTTCTAAAACTTCCTTAGAGCTAATTGCAACTTCTGTACAAAGCATCGTAGTTCTACCCGCATTGATCTCTAAAATTAACCCTGGTAAACCATAGTATTTGTCTGGCCCTGTACTTACCGGAATTTGTGGTGTGTACCAAGCGGTGATACTTAGCATTTTTTTAGCTGGCTTTATATCTTTTGTCTTTGTAGAATCTTTTTTAGCACTTCCTCTTCTACTAAAAATACTTCCCCAATCTATATTTGTATCTTCTTTAACAAGCGTAGCTTTATAACAAGTATACTGGCCAATTTTTTTAGTATCCATACCCAATTCCCATTGCGCTTGCTCCATATTTTCAGTAACTAAAAAACGTTTACTAAATTGTTCTACATCTTCGATCATTACTTGGTCTTTGGTGTTTTTATAAATAGAACCTTGACCATTACTCCTACCCCAGCTTGGTCCAGATGCACCAGGTGCTTCCAACTTTACCTCTTCCTTAAAAGAAGATGCAGTTTTATTAAAAGTTAAGGTATACGTTTTTTCTAAAAAACTTTTCATACGCTGCATTCTTTGCTTTTTCTGCTGCTCCGTCATTTTCCCAAACCTACTCATATCCATAGTGGTTTTAGACATATACGTAGCTTTGCCTTGAAAGCTTTTCTGTGCAAAAGTAATCGATGTGACGAATGTTAGAAAGAATACAAATAGTGATTTCATAATTTTTTTATTTTAACCAAAAATAATATTAATAATTATCGATTAGACTTAAAAAAAACATAAAGGTTTAATTTATTATCTAAATAAATAAACAAAATTATCCACCTATCTGCAAGGTGCTTGCATTTCCTAAGTCTAAACTTTTTATAGCCTTAAATTTTTCCATCATTTCGTCTGTCTTTTGCTTTTAAATTTTAAGGACTTTATTTAGCAAAAATACTTTCCCTTTTTTAGTTCTTGAATTGAAATCTTATTTAAATAATTTAAAATAATCTCTGATTAAATAATTATCTTTTTAGCGCATTATATCTCTAAAACGGACATCAGCACTCTATCTTATATCCCTAATTATGTATAACAAAAACCTAAGGCCCTTCTAAAACTGTGATAAATCATATTCCAGCGAAAAAGCATTTTTCGTTATTTCTGTCTGATTTGAATCTTTTTTCTTGTCTATTTTTAGACTAGACCTTATTTCCATTTTAGCCCAAAAAGGGCATTCTTATTATTTTATTTCCTTAATTTCAGCTCAGACACACTTAATATTACCTCTTCTTTATACTTAGAACATTATTTATTATGTACCCCATAAGGATACAATTACTATAATTATTGGTTTCGTATTTTTTTTTAATTTCAACCGTAAGATTGTAAAGTTTTGAGACACAACTAACTTTTAAAGTTAACAAGTATTAAATCATATATTTAATATTACTTTATAGCAATATTGTATTAAAATTGATTTGCTAATTACTTTTCAAATTATAAATTTTGTTTACCTTTAGCATCC
>CAJXAS010000077.1 GCA_913050305.1 uncultured Polaribacter sp.
TTTAATTTAACTACTTACAAAATTAGAAATTAGAGGCTATAAGTATAAAATAAAAGCAAGATGCAACGGTGTATAGGCATTAGACAATTATTAATTTAAAAAAGAAACTTTAAAATAGCTATGCTATTCTGGTGGTAAAATACTATTGGTTATAGTTGGTGTTAATGTATGCTTCTAGTATTTAATTAAGTGCATACTAGAAGCATACCAATACATATAAAATTATATTACAAAAAATAATTGCGAACTGTTTCTAAAACTAAGGCACTAAAAATTCACCAGACCAAGTATCTTTAATTTTAGAAAACAAAACCCGTACATGATTCGGCCGTTGTAAACGTAAATATTCTATGGTATGTGGCACTAGTTTTACAGGGCAGAAATTATTTTCTGTTGTGGTGTACTCTATTTCATCTAGCTTTTCTATGGGTGTGCCTGGTGCTAAACTTGTGGTATAGTCTTTTCTAGAGGCCGCTTGCACAGTGTGCCAATAGGTTTCAATTTGTGCGGTATCTGTTATTAATTCGGCTTTTCCTTCAATTCTTATTTGCAATAGTTTTTTAGTATCATAAAATAAGGCGCTAAAATGCGAACTCTTTTGAAGTTGTTTTATTTTTTGTGTCCTTTTATCGGTGTAAATTACTAAACTTTGGTCTTTCAATGTTTTTCGCAATACTACCGTTCGTTGTGTTGGTCTTCCATTTTCAGTGGTGGCTAAGACAAAATAGCGAAAAGGATGTCTCTTTTTGGCATGGCCATTCACAAGTTCTCGCAGCGCTTCTTCTAGGTATTTGTTTTTCAATGTAATTTGTGTATTTAAAACTAAATTACAATAACATTATTGAAGAACACGCCCCTTGAAAGTATTTTATACGGTACCTTTTCTTTTTGTCTATTTTTCTTAATGGCACATTCTAGAGTAACACAGAAAACAAATTTAGTTGCTGTACATAAAAAGTGTACTTAGCAATGTTTACCTTTTGTTTGCTTTAAATTTAGATTTATAGGGGTTTATGAGTCTTTGCTATGCCGTTTAACCCACCTAAAAAATCACTAAATAGCTTAACGTGCGATAGTAAAGGTCTTAATAGCAGACTTATTTAATAAAAAGAATAAACGATTATTTATTTGAAATTAATTTTTAAACTAATTTTTCTAATCTTGAAATTTTCTAATCTTGTTCTTTGATTATTTTATTTTTAATCGTGAGAAACAATTAACTTTGGTATCTTCACTCACAGAAATAGTAGTTCTTTTTTAATTGAGATAATAACTAAATTTTTATAGATTTAATAATGTACAAGACAACTTTTATTTTATGGATTCTCTCCTTTTCGTTTTTAGGAGTTTATTCTCAAAATTATCTAGAAATGATTAACTCTGAGAATTTTACGGTTCAAGAAATTCAAAATTCTGCTAATTCATATTTTGAAATCAAAGGCACAGAAAGAGGCACTGGTTATAAGAGTTTTAAGCGTTGGGAATATAATGCGCTTCGAATGCAAGATGAAAAAGGCCTTTTAAAAACTCCCTCATTTTACTTTAAAGAATTAGAACGTTATAACGCAGATAAGAATAAAAGCACGAAATTAAATCAAATTAATAGGGTTTCTAATTGGGAACAATTAGGGCCCCTAGATTGGAACCAAACTTCTGGTTGGAATCCCGGAGTGGGAAGAATTACAAGTATTGCTATTGATGCAAGTAATGAAAATCATATAATTGTTGGGTCTCCAGGAGGCGGTGTTTGGAAAACACTTGATGGTGGTGTAAATTGGGCTGTATTAACAGATAATCTTTCTAATATCTATGTGTATTCATTAGCTATAGACCCTACGAATTCTAACATCTATTATTGGGGCACGGGTTCAGGCATAATTTTTAAGTCTACAGACGCAGGAGCAACCTGGAATCAATTAGCAGATACAGGAAATGGGTACGTTAATAAAATTTTAATACACCCGATAAATAGTAATATAATGTTTTGTGCTAGCCAGTATGACGGTATTTTCAAATCTATAGATGCAGGGCTTACATGGGCATTAATTCACCCAGATTCTGCAACGGGTTTTGATATAGAATTTAAGCCAGGTAATACAAATATAATATATGCTTCAGGAAACCTTTTATTTAAATCTAAGGATGGTGGTGCAACCTTTGATGCATTAAATACTGCAGACAATACCTTACAACTTTGGTCACAAGAATATGTTTCTGGAACTACAAATTGGGAAAAAGCAACAGCAAACCAAAATAATTCTGTTGCTCCTAAAAGCGGCGATAAGTTGGCTATCTTTTTTCAACCAGATTTCTCAGAACCAATTACAAAATTAATTTCTCCAAAACTTGATTTGAGCGGTGGTATTGCTCCCGAGCTAAAGTTTTCTTTTACAAATGTAAGTTGGGAGGGTGATTTAGATGCATTAAAAGTATTTTATAAAACAAGCATCGGTGGCTCTTGGATTGAATTAGTGGAATTCACAGAAGAGGTATTAACTTGGCAAGATATAAGACTAACCTTGCCTAGCCCAACAGCAGATTACTACATAGCATTTGAGGGTAAATCTAACTATGCTCGTGGATTAACTTTAGATGATATTTCTATAGAAGATTCTGTGTTAGGGGTATTATTTTCAGATAATTTTGATTCTGGTTTAATTGATAATAGTTTTAGTACCGGAGCTAAAATGATTGGTGTTTCAGCAGCAGATCCTGCTGTTGTTTATGTGCTAGAAGAATCGGGAGGTAGCTTCGGAGGTTTTTATAAATCTATAGACAGTGGTATTAATTTTGTAAAGCTAGACCATACCAATAAAAATTATTTTGGATACAGCTCAAACGCAGATGATGATAGGGGCCAAGCGCCAAGAGATATGGATATTATTGTAAACCCAAATGATGCCGAGGATGTTCATATTTCAGGCATACTTTCTTGGAGATCTACAAATGGAGGTACAGATTTTAATATTACCTCTCAATGGGTTCCTGGAAATGCAGTAAACCAAAATATTGGCTATTGTCATGCAGATATTGATATCATGATATATCAGAATGATAAAATATATGTTGGTAGTGATGGCGGTATTTTTGTAGCCAATGATCCACTTAATGTAAGTAGCACGTATTATACAGATTTAACAGCGGGTTTAGGAATTCGTCAATTTTATAAGATTGGAATTAGTCAAACAGCTCCTGTGATTGTTTCTGGTGGGTCTCAAGACAACGGGACCTCGGTTTATAGAGCAGATGAAAAATGGGCAGATTGGTTAGGTGCTGACGGAATGGAGACTTTTGTAGACCACTCTGATGCTAATATTATTTATGGAACTTCACAATTTGGATCTTTATACAAAACAGTAAATCAGGGTCAGAGCTATTTTGGCCTGCAGCTTCCAGAGGATAAAGAAGGGAGTTGGGTTACTCCTTTTGAACAAGACCCTCAAGTATCAACAACTATTTATACAGGGTACGATGAGGTGTATAAGTCTGAAGTTGGTGGTGATTCCGGGAGTTGGGTTTCAATTTCACAAAATTTTGGAAGTAACCTAAATCATTTAAAAATTGCCTCTTCAAATAGTAGTGTAATGTATGCAGCGCACGGAGCGAGTCTCTATAAAACGGAAGACGGAGGCTCGTTAGGAGATTGGACAGCGTTATCTGGATTTTCTGGAAATATTAATTCGATTGCGGTGCATCCTGCAGACCCAATGAAGCTGGCTATTGCTGTCAATGAATCAGAAAAAGTATATACTTCTAATGACGGAGGAGCTACCTGGTTGTCAGTCCTCTATAATCTTCCTGACTTTAGTGCTTTGGCGCTTGTTTGGGATGCCTCTTCTGGTGAAGATATTCTATATCTAGGTATGAATTATGGAGTTTATTATCTGAGTGAGAATGCTGTTTCCTGGAGCTCTTACGATATGAGTTTACCAAATGTACAAGTAAACGAACTCGAAATAAATACAGCAGACAATAAGTTGTATGCGGCTACCTATGGGCGTGGTTTATGGCGTGTGGCTTTGTTTAATCCTTCCTCCTTGGGAGTGCCAGAATTACCAGTGTTTAATTTAAATATTACTCCCAATCCAACAACGGGTTTTTTTAATTTAAATTTAAATTCAAACGAATTAGTTTTGCTTAAAATTTATGATATGCTTGGAAAGTTAGTTTTTTATGAAAAAAATAGAGACTTAACACAAAATCCTCAAATTAAGTTAGCACTTCCCAAGGGATTGTATTTTTTGAAAGTGAATATAGGGAACAAGGTAATTGCCAAAAAATTAGTAATCAAATAGTCTTCTTTAAATTAGAAAATTTTAAATTTTTAATTCCTAATAAGGGGTTTTAAGTTTAAAGCCCTCCTAAGATTGCGAGAGTTTTACTTTAAAATATGTTTTTTAAGAAAATTTTATAGGCATCCTTTTCTGCTTCAATTTATTTTAGAAGAATTGATACTAAGGTTGTTAATGATACTATTTAAATAAAAAATAGTATTTTGCATAGCTATAGATATAATATTATTAGAATGAAGTGTATTATTTGGTTGCTATTTTTAGTTCCTTTTATTTCTTTTTCTCAACAAAGATCAAACACAGAAACTAACAACTTGTTAGTAGATTCTTTAAGAAATGAAATTATATATATTACCACAGATTCTTTGATAAGATTAGATGCAGATAATTTAAAAATTAAAGCAAAACGAAAAATAATAAGACCTAGTAAACTACCTGCACTTTATCCAATAATTAAAGAAAACAAATTAATATTTATAGACAAGCAAGGAGGCGATGTTTTTAAGCTAACAGAAAAAGACAGTTTGGTTAGGATAGATACTTCTGATATTAAAAACTTTTTAATAGGAAGCTCTGTGTTTGTTAAAAATGACACACTTTTTAGACATGGTGGTTATGGGTATTGGAGTGCATCTAACTTTTTTATTTACTTAGATAAGGCAACAGAGGAATGGGAAATTTATAATATATCAGATACTTCTAGTGAAGCTAGAGCCTTACATTCTCATCTTTCAATTAATGCAGAAGATAAATTTTATTTTTTTGGTGGGTATAGAGTATCCCATAATGGTGGAAGAAATTCTTTTTCAAATAATGAAGTTTGGTCTTTTAATTTTCAAAATAAAAATTGGCGCTTTTTAGGGAAATCAAAGCCTAATTTTTCAGGTTCGGACCCTGATAGTTTTTTTATAATTGATAAATCTCTCTATATTATAAACGTATTGGGGAGGTTATTTCGAGTAGATGTATTAGAGAATGAGCTTACAGAATTTAAAATTAACCCTTTTATCTATTTATTTAAAAATTATGTAAATCCTGTTTTTTATAAAGACCATCTATATTATCTAAATAAAAAGGGTATTGTTAAAAAAGCACCTTTTAAAACTCTTACAAATAAGGTTCTAAAAACTACTGCTTTTTATGAAAAAGAAAAAAGTTCTAACCCTGTATTAATTAGTATCGGGTTTATTTTTCTTTGTTTTTTCGGTGTTATAATCTACGAGTATTTAAAAGTAAGAAATTCTATTGTTATTTCAAAAAAGGGTCTAAAGTATAAATCGAAGTCCGTTAAGTTGGATAGCATTGCAATTTCTATTTTTGAAATGGTCATAAAAAAAGAAGTAGAATTTTCTGAACTCACTAAATTAGTAAGAAAAGAACATTTGAGTAAAATTCAAAATGAACGTAATAGAAACCAATACCTAGAAGATATTAATTTACAAATTAAATTGTTAACAGGGTATAAAAGTGATATTTTAATTATTTCTAAATCTACTTTTGATGCCCGATACAAATCGGTTATTTTTAATAAAGAGGCTTACGGAAAAATTCTGAAATAATTTCATGATAAATATGTTGCTTTGATGGGTATCTATAATAATATGCATTTTTGTTTGTTGATTGGTAACTTCGATAATAGAATCATATTTTATTGTTATTTTTAGTCTACTCAGGTTTTTGTTTCTTTACTTGGGAATAGAAATCTTAGTGTTTTATTTATATTTTAATTAAAATTTTGTTTGATAAGAATTAATAAGAATAAAAATAATATATTTGATACTTTAAAAAAATTTTCCTTTGATGAACATTAGATATATAAGAATTTGTATTTTAGTTATTGCTTTTTTTTCAACAAAAAGTCAGTCACAAGAAACATTGCCAATTTATACAGATTACTTATCTGACAATGTTTTTTTAGTGCACCCTTCTGCAGCCGGGATAGGGAATTCTAGTAAATTAAGGTTTACTTCGAGACAGCAATGGATTGGAGTTCCAAATGCACCAGCTTTGCAAACGGTTAGTTTTCATACAAAATTCGGTGAAGAATCTAATGCTGGTTATGGATTAATTTTATTTAATGACAAGAATGGTTTTCATTCTCAACAAGGATTGCAAGGAACATATTCTTATCATTTACCTTTGAGTGATGGTCGTTTTTTTAAGCAATTGTCTTTTGGGTTAGCTTTTTCGTTTGTTCAAAATCAATCAGATCAAAGAAGTTTTACAGGAGATCCAGCTATTAGTCAAATTATAGAAAGTACAAGTTATTACAATGCAGATTTTAGTGCTGCATACCACAGCGGAGGTTTGTCTTCCTATTTCACGGTTAAAAATTTATTTCTTACCGCTAAAAATAACTTAAATATACAAGAGCCTTTAGATTTAAGAAATTATGTGCTGTCTGTTGGTTATTATTTCGAAAATATAAGATTTGTACAATTAGAACCTTCTGTAATGTTTCAGGTAAGAGAGGGAACAGGGGAGCGATTGGCAGATTTTAATTTAAAAGCATACAAGACCTTTTCAGAAACGCAAATTTGGGCTGCATTGTCTTATAGAAGAAATTTTGATAGTAACAATAGTTTAGATAAAGCCGCATATATTTCTCCTGTAATTGGTATAAATTATAAAAACTATATGTTTTCATATACACATACAAAACAGTTAAATCAGGTTTTATTTGCAGAGAATGGTTTTCATCAAATTTCTTTAGGTATCAATTTATGGACGCGTGAAGCAAGGGGAGCAGCTTGTCCTAATATTAATTCTCTTTACGGTAGTTTTTAAAATTTAGCTTTTAAAATTCTTAGATTTTCAGGGATGCACTTAGAAAGCAAATTTTGTAAAATAGCAGTGTCTTTATTTGTATAGATGATATGTTGCGGATTACTATGAGTATTGGCAATATTATACTTGTTTAAAATTACTTGTGTCTGTTTAGCCACAGCTTCACCAGAATCTATTATTTGTATCTTTTCGCCAATTATTTTCTTTATTTGAGGAATTAAATAAGGATAATGTGTACAACCTAACACAAGAGAATCTATATTATTAGCAATCATTGGTTTTAAATAGGAAGATAATAAAGAAGTCATTTCTTTAGAATTTAGTTTACCATCTTCAATTAATTCTACCAGTCCTTTTCCAGTAGTCTCTTTCACTTCAATATCTTTATTAATAATACTCGACGTTTTTTCAAACAAAGTACTGTTAAGTGTCCCTTTTGTCGCTAAAATGGCAATTTTTTTAGTTTTAGTATTCAGTGCTGCAGGTTTTATCGCAGGTTCTATGCCAATAAAAGGAATGTTGTAATTACTTCTTAAGGAATCAATGGCATTAGTTGTAGCCGTATTACAGGCAACTACAATAATTTTACAGTTTTTTTGTAGTAGAAATTTTGTATTTTTTTCACACAATGCTATAATTTGTTCTTTAGACTTTTCGCCGTAAGGAGCGTTTTCACTGTCGGAAAGATAAATAGTATGTTCTTTTGGTAAGCGCGTTATTACTTCTTTCCAAATAGAGGTTCCGCCCACACCAGAATCAAAAAAGCCAATAGGAGAATTAGTATGTACCATAGGTTGTAAAAATAAAGAAACCTACTTTAAAAAGTAGGTTTCTTTATTTTATTTATAAAAAGCACTAATTATCTAGGCGCTTGTTGCTGTCTTGGCTTATCTGCTAATAAACCTAATTTAGCTTTTGCAGCGTCATATAAGTCTGTACCTTTTTTTATAATCAAAGATTTAGCATCAAATACATACAAAATTCCTTTTGCAGCAGCAATATTCTCTATAGCTACTTCAGCCTTCTTTACAATAGGCTCTAAATCCTGTGCTTGTCTTTTTTGCATTTCTTGGTAAGCAGCTTGTTGTGCTTGATCAAATCT
>CAJXAS010000078.1 GCA_913050305.1 uncultured Polaribacter sp.
CAATGTCAAATAAAACCTTACCATCCACAATAGTCTTTTCCGCTTTTGCATAAATAGACATCGGATGCTGGCTCCATAGAACAACATCTGCATCTTTCCCTTCTTTAATACTACCTACCTTGTTATCTATATGTAACAATTTAGCCGGATTAATGGTTACCGTTTTCCAAGCTTCTAATTCAGACATTCCACCATATTTCATTGTTTTCGCTGCTTCTTGATTAAGACGTCTAGACATTTCTCTATCATCTGAATTAATTGCTACCGTAACGCCAGCATTGTGCATAATTGCAGCGTTAAAAGGAATGGCGTCATTTACTTCATATTTGTATGCCCACCAATCTGAGAACGTAGAACCACCAACACCGTGTTTAGCCATTTTATCTGCCACTTTATAGCCTTCTAGGATATGTGTAAAGGTGTTTATTCTAAAATTGAACCTATCTGCAACTTTCATTAACATGTTAATTTCTGATTGTACATAAGAGTGGCAAGAAATAAAACGTTCTCCGTTTAAAATTTCCACTAAAGTCTCCATTTCATCATCTTTTCTATATGGCTTTCCACTTTTCTTTAACACTTCATATTCTTGTGCTCTTGTAAAATAATCTACAAACATTTGTTCTACACCCATTCTTGTTTGCGGAAAACGAGTTCCGTTAGGACTTCTAGATTGTTTTACATTTTCACCCAAAGCAAATTTTATAAATTTTGGAGAATCATCATAAATCATATTCGCTGCATTCTCTCCCCATTTTAATTTAATGATTGCAGAACGTCCGCCAATAGGATTGGCAGAGCCATGCAATATTTGTACAGAAGTAGTTCCACCAGAAAGGTTTCTGTAAATATTAATATCGTTAGGGTCTACAACATCTTCTATGGTAACTTCTGCAGAAGAATTTTGTGCACCTTCATTTATAGCGGAAGCTGCAATATGTGAATGCTCATCTACAATACCCGCAGTTAAATGCTTTCCTGTCCCGTCTATCTCTATTGCTCTTCTAACTTTTAAATTGTTTCCAATTGCAGCAATTTTACCATCTTTTAGTAAAACGTCTGTGTTTTTTAAAATACCAGCAGCTTCACTCGTCCAAACAGTAACATTTTTTATTAAGATAGTTTCTGTTTTTGGCATGGTGTAATTTCCAAAACCAATGTTAGGGTAACTTACAGGAAGCACAACGATAGCATCTTCTTCCTTTTTTTTCTTGCTATCTTTTTTCTTGCTGTCTTTTTTTACTACTTTACTGGCGGACCACCTGGTTTCATTTCCTAGCGTATCATAAGCGGTTCCTTCCATTACGTTAGACGCATTTATAACCTTACCTATCATTCTGGTATATACGTTGTCTTCATTTAGCGTAATAGAAATCCATTCGTTTGTAAAAGAAAATTTAGCACTTACTTTTTTATCGCCCATTTTCAAAGCCGCCGTTTGTTTTGAACCTTTACCAGTAATGGTTACATCGTAATTTTTAGCATTAACAGATAATGTATAGTTACCTGTAATGTCTTTTATAGTCATATCATTTATTACGTTTTTAGCACCTTGCACCCAGTTTTCATAAATGGTAGTTTTTGTATCAAAAACGTCTCCAGAAGTAACTATAAAGTTGGCGTAACTGCCAGCATTTAAATTTCCGATAGTCGTATTTCCAATAATATTAGCAGGAATGGTTGTTAAAGATGCCAAGGCTCTCTTTTTATCAAAACCATATTTTATAGCTTTCTGTAAATTAGTATGAAAGGTTTTTACAGATTTTAAAGAACGTGCCGTCAATGCAAAATTAACGCCGTTTTCTGACAGTACTTTTAAGTTAGACGGTTCTTGATTCCATTTACGCATATCTCTTAAAGAAATTTGTTGGGCTAAAAGCGGATTCGAAACATCAAACGCTTTACTAAAATTAATAGGAATGATAAAGTTAGCATTAGTGTTTTTTATATCGCTTATTCGTTCGAACTCATCTCCAGAACCTACAATAGTGTACTGAATTCCGAATTCATCACCAACCTTATCTGCTCTTAAAGCATCTAATAAATTACCAGTTTCAAAAATTTGCGGCAGATTTTTATTGTTATTTAAAGCCTGTAAAGCCAAATCTGTATTCTTCATGTTGCCGCCTGCGTACCAAGTAGCATCGTTATAAGTTTGTCTTAGTAAAGCCATTGCACCCATTCTAGAGCTGGGATAGGCTTGTTTAGATAATTCACTTTTAGAAAAAGATAAGTATTGTGCAGATTTTGTATCTAAAATTCTGTAGGCGTTTGAAGCGTTCGGGTTCAAAGCAATTAGTAATCCATTTCCACGAATAATTCCATCTTGCATGTGTGTATTTACAACTCCGAAACCGGCATTTAAAAGTTCTTTTGCTTTTTTAGTATCAAAAGAAAAATCTTTTATTGGATTTATGTCGGGTCTAATATGATCATTCCAATAATAACCCTCTCGTGAAGCATCATACTGTGCATTTCTATAACTACGAGTGGCAGATTTGGGTTTTTTAATTCCGAAATCTGAGTACAAATCTATAAAAGAAGGATATACTGTTTTCCCTGAAAGATCGACAGTTTTTGTGCCTTTAGGAATTTTTATATTTTTACCAACTTGCTTTACTTTACCATCTTTTATTAGCAAAGTTCCTTTTTTAAGCACCTTCTCGGGTGTTACATAAATGGTAGCATTGGTAAATGCTACTAAAGTGTTTTCTGTTGTTTTTACTCCTGAATCTGTTGGGAAATAATCTTGCGAATGCAAGGAAATTGTCAACAAAAACAAGCAAAATAAAAGTAGTTTTCTCATAGGTTGATATTGGGTATTTGGATTAGTGAATATAAATCTACTTAGAACCAATTTGTAAACGGTTAAAAGAAGTCATTTTAACATAATTTTAAGACATCTAAATGTCTTCTAAGCTTTCAAAATAATGAATAAATAAATTGACTACATAGCTGTAAGATGCAATACCTTTTTCTTGTTTATTAGCTTTTAAATACGCATTGTAACCCTTTTTCACAAGCGGCTCAAAAGGATTTTTATAGCTTTTCCAAAACTGATAACTGTCGTTAAAATCTTTTCTAACACCTATATGAACTGTTTTCCAAAGTTCTTTTGATAGTTCGCGGTCGCGCTTTCTAAGTTCTGAAATACAATATCCAAACGCCATTCGATAACTAGCATATTTAAAAAAAACGTCATCATTATAATTTGTAGCTAAAAAACCAACAAAATTAGCTTCATTTTCTGCCGCGAACCCTATTTGATGTGCCATTTCATGACAAATTGTTGTTGGGTAACCTGTTTTTGGAATTCGGCTATTTATCTGGGCTTCACCAGTCAACGGATTCAGATATCCGCCGGTTCCAATATAGGTTTGTAGTAAACTCATCAAAGAACTTTTAATAGATTTGTATTGGTATTTTAACTGTGGGAAGTCTTTTTCTAAATGAGTATAACCATCAATTGCTAATCGATACATTTTATTTTTAGAATACTTGTTCTCGACTTTTATAGTATCGTTTTTAGTAATTTTTAATTGATAATAATTCAGTTTTTGAATAATGGTCTCCGTTACTTTTTGAAGCTGTAGAGTGCTATATTTTTCTTGTTGATATGCTAGATTTTCGGCTAAGGGTTCTCTATAATAGTTCAATCCCCAGAAAAGATAAAAACAAAAATAGACCAGAGATAAAATTGCCGTAAAGTGAATGATTTTTGGAAGAACACTCCGAAATCTTACTTTTACTAGCCTGTAAATAAAACGAATAAAAAGAAATAACAGGAAAGTAATTAGCAGATCTCCCACAGAAAAAGGAATCCAACCAAAAATAATTCGTAAAAAAGCAGCGATATTTGGGTAGATTCCGTTTGAATAATAATTCTCTATAAAGGTAGGGTTATTAGTTGCTAATTGCACCAAAACAAGTTGTATGGGAAGAAAAATGGTACCTAAAAGATGTTTTTTATTTAGTTTCATTCCGATAAAAATAACATATTAAAATAGAAGTTGACTGGTTATTAACAAGATAATAACAATTTAGTTTACAAAAATTGTTTACAAATTTAAGTGCCGTTTTAACAAAGGGTAACCAAGTAAAAAGTACATTTGTAATCATGGAGAAAACGAAGGAAATCGGAGGTAAAAAAATAGACAAGAGCAGGATTATTAGCCTTGAGAAAGGAAAAATTCCACCACAGGCAGTAGAATTAGAGGAAGCTGTCTTGGGTGCAATGATGATTGATAAAAAAGGAATTGATGATGTAATTGATGTCTTAAGTGCCGATGCTTTCTATGACCAAAAGCACAACGAGGTTTATGCTGCTATTTATGAATTATTTCAGAATTCTGAACCAATTGACCTTTTAACGGTCTCTAATCTTTTAAGAAAAAACGGAAAGTTAGACTTTGTAGGTGGCGATTTGTATTTGATTCGTTTAACTCAAAAAGTAGCTTCTTCAGCCCATATTGAGTTTCATGCTAGAATTATACTCCAAAAATATATTCAGCGTAAATTAATCTCTATTTCAAGCGAAATTATAGAAAATGCATATGACGAGAGTACAGATGTTTTCGAGCTATTAGATGACGCAGAAGCAAAACTTTTTGAGGTTACCCAAGGAAATTTGAAAAAGAGTTCTGAGCAAGCAGGGTCTCTTGTAAAACAAGCATTAGCAAAGATTCAAGAAATAGGTAATTCTGAGGGAATGTCTGGCTTACAAACTGGTTTCACAAAATTGGATGCACTAACCTCTGGTTGGCAGCCATCCGATTTAGTAATTATTGCTGCTCGTCCTGGTATGGGTAAAACAGCCTTTGTAATTTCGATGGCAAAAAATATGGCAATCGATTTTGGACATGGTGTAGCCGTCTTTTCATTAGAGATGTCTTCTGTGCAGTTAATAACCCGTATGATTTCATCTGAAACGGGCTTGACTTCAGAAAAATTAAGAAAAGGAAATTTAGAACCACATGAATGGGAGCAATTAAATGTAAAGGTTAAGAAATTATCTGATGCACCTATTTTTATTGACGATACACCATCTCTTTCTGTGTTCGATTTACGGGCAAAAGCAAGACGTTTAGTTTCGCAACATGGTGTGAAAATTATTGTAATTGATTATTTACAATTAATGACTGCTGGAGGAAAAGCGGGAGGAAATCGTGAACAAGAAATCTCTATGATTTCTAGGAATTTAAAAGCATTGGCAAAAGAATTAGAGGTTCCTGTAATTGCACTTTCTCAATTATCTCGTGCGGTAGAAACACGTGGAGGTAGCAAAAGACCTTTACTTTCAGATTTACGTGAATCTGGTGCAATTGAGCAAGATGCAGATATTGTGTCGTTTATTTTTAGACCAGAATACTACGGAATGACAGAATGGGATGATGATGAACATACGCCATGTGAAGGACAAGGAGAATTTATTGTTGCAAAACATAGAAATGGTGGTCTGGATAATATTCGTTTGAAGTTTACAGGACATTTAGCAAAATTCTCGGATTTAGAAGAAGGCTTTAGTTCAGAATTTCAATCTTCTATGAATGCAGATTTTCCGGATGATGTTTTTCCAGATCAAAGAATCGAGCCGAAAGATGCTTTTGGTGATGATGGTGTTCCTTTTTAAATAGGAATCAATTTATAAAATTATAGAAATACACAATTGCCTCAAAGTAATTGTGTATTTTAGTTTTTAGATATGAAAAAACTCCTTCCAGCACTAATATTTCTCCTTATTTCAAACTCAATTTGGGCATCTTTTATATATGTTCCAATGAGCAATGAAAATCAGAAAAATCATTTAAAAGCATATGGCATTGTTTATTTTGCTTTAGAAGTAGAAATAAAATCAAAATGGTTGTTAAATTATGATGGAGGTGCATTTCTAATAGAAAATAATAAATTAATACAAAAGGAATGTAAAATTCGTGGTGTTTCGTACCAAATAATTTCAGACGCGAAAGCGCAATTAATATTGCAAGAAATTGCTGCACCCTCTTCAAATCAGGATGCAGTAACGCTAGAGAAAGCACCAAAAATAGCAGTCTATTCTCCAAAAGATAAAATGCCTTGGGATGATGCTGTAACAATGGTGTTAACGTACGCAGAAATTCCGTTTGATGTTATTTATGACAAAGAAGTTTTAGAGGATAAACTACTTATATATGAATGGTTGCATTTGCATCATGAAGATTTTACAGGACAATATGGTCGATTTTATGGTTCTTTTAGAACGACACCTTGGTATGTAGAAAGCAAACTAAGGTCTGAAAAATTAGCAACAGAATTGGGGTTCAATAAAGTATCACAAGAAAAATTAGCGGTTGCTAAAAAGATTAGAGATTATGTAATTGGAGGTGGTTTTATGTTCGCTATGTGTTCTGCAACAGATAGTTTTGACATTGCTTTATCTGCAGAGGGTATTGATATTGCAGAAGCAATGTTCGATGGAGATGCGACAACTATAAACTATCAATCGCAGATAAATTTTAATAGAACATTCGCTTTTAAAAATTATCAATTAATTAGAACTCCTACTACGTATGAGTTTTCAACGATAGATATGACAAGAAAACGAAAAATCCCTAAAACTTCAGATTACTTTTCTTTAGTAGAGTTTTCTGCAAAATGGGATCCTGTACCTACTATGTTAACTCAAAATCATACTACTTTAGTAAAAGGTTTTATGGGGCAAACAACCGCTTTTGATAGAAGTACAATAAAAAGTAATGTTTTGGTTTTAGGAGAAAATCAAGTAAATAGAGAAGCGCGTTACATTCATGGCACTAAAGGAAAAGGAATGTTTACTTTTTATGGTGGTCATGACCCGGAAGATTATACTCACAGAATTGGTGATCCAAAAACAGAATTAGATTTGCATCCAACCTCGCCCGGGTATCGTTTAATACTAAATAATGTCCTTTTTCCAGCTGCCAAGAAAAAGAAACAGAAAACATAGTAACAACTCTGTTAATAAAAGATAAATAAATATAGTAGAAAACAAATACAAAAGCATTCACTTTTGTATTTTTGCCTTTATAAAATTAAAATAACAAAATGCCAACAACACAAAAATTACAAGATTTTACGCAACAAGTTCGTAGAGACATTTTAAGAATGGTGCACAAAGTAAATTCTGGACATCCAGGAGGTTCTTTAGGATGTGCTGAGTTTATTACTTGTTTATATCAGGAAGTAATGGAATATTCTACTGAGTTTTCTATGGATGGCAATAACGAAGATGTATTCTTTTTATCAAACGGACATATATCTCCTGTTTTTTACAGTGTTTTGGCTCATAGTGGCTTTTTTCCTGTAGCAGAATTAGCAACGTTTAGATTGTTAGATTCTAGATTACAAGGACACCCAACAACGCATGAAGGTTTGCCTGGAGTAAGAATTGCTTCTGGTTCTTTAGGACAAGGAATGTCTGTAGGTTTGGGAACAGCACAGGCTAAAAAATTAAATGGAGACAAAAAAATAGTATATACTCTGCATGGTGATGGAGAATTGCAAGAAGGGCAGAACTGGGAAGCAATTATGTATGCATCAGCAAAAAATGTTGATAATTTAATTGCAACAATAGATTTAAACGGAAAGCAGATTGACGGTTCTACAGATGATGTGCTACCAATGGGAAGTATTAGAGCAAAATTTGAAGCTTTTGGTTGGGATGTTTTAGATGTAGAAAAAGGAAATGACATTGATTCCGTATTAGCAGGATTGGCGAAAGCAAAATCATTAACAGGAAAAGGAAAGCCTGTTTGTATTTTATTACACACAGAAATGGGTAATGGAGTAGACTTTATGATGCATACTCACGCATGGCACGGAAAGGCGCCAAGTGATGTTCAGTTAGAAAGCGCTTTAGCTCAAAATCCTGTAACTTTAGGAGATTACTAAAAAGTGTTTCAAAATTTATATATTTATAGAAGCTTTTCAATTTAATTGAAAAGCTTTTTTTATGCTTTTATTTTGAGTTAAATTGTAAGAATACTTTTATATTTACCATTAAAGAAATAAAGGTTTAATTTCTTTATTTTTTCAGTCTCTAAATAATTTAATATTTCAATAATTGCATGAAAATAGGTATTGTATGTTATCCAACATTTGG
>CAJXAS010000079.1 GCA_913050305.1 uncultured Polaribacter sp.
GTGCATTATGCCATACCGCATGCGTATGCAGCATATATGGCAAAACAAATGTTAAAAGAGAAGGGTTTAGATGTAAGAGTAGTAACTACATTGCATGGTACAGATATTACTTTAGTTGGCAGTCACCCAACCTATAAGTCCGCTGTAGAATTTAGTATAAATAACTCTGATGTTGTAACCGTAGTTTCTAATAATTTAAAAGAAACTACCAATAAGTTATTTAATATTACAAAAGATATTAAAGTAATCTATAATTTTATTGACGCAAAAAAATACGACAATGCTCAAAAAGAAGAGTGTAAAAGAATAGCACTGGCACAACCGCATGAGAGAATTTTTACACACGTAAGTAACTTTAGACCTGTAAAAAGGGTAGAAGATGTAGTTAAAATTTTTAGTGAAGTAAGAAAAGAGATTCCTGCTAAATTATTAATGATTGGTGAAGGACCAGAGAGAGCAAAAGCAGAAAGCTTGGTAAAAGAATTAAACATAATTGATGATGTTTTCTTTTTAGGAAACAGCACAGAGGTGGCTAAGATATTATGTTATACAGATGTTTTTCTATTACCATCTCAAACAGAAAGTTTTGGTTTGGCGGCATTAGAGGCAATGGCAGCAGGGAGTGCAGTAATTTCTACAAATACAGGAGGTTTGCCAGAGGTAAATATTCATGGAAAAACAGGCTTCTTAAGTAATTTAGGGGATGTTGCAGACATGGCGAAAAATGCAATTTTGATTGCAAAAGAAGCTGCTACTTTAGAAGTATTTAAGGAAAATGCAAAAAAACATACCAAACAATTTACATTAGAAAGTATATTGCCTGTCTATGAAGAAATTTATAGATCTTGTTATAAAAGTAAAGCATAACAAAAAAGCGCAAACATTTGTTTGCGCTTTTTTATTTAATAGTTATAATTTTTAAAGTAAATCTTAAATAGAAATCATTTTCACATTTTGCAGAAAAAATAAGAATGTTTTCTAAAAATTTGACACAATATATAATTTAGGTCACTTATTTTTTTATCTTTCAGATTCTAAATAAATAAAATAATTTAATGAAGAAATTAGCACTACACTGGAAAATTTTAATAGGAATGGCATTAGGTATTGCTTTTGGTTTTATCATGAATACTGTTGATGGAGGAAAAGATTTTGTTACAGATTGGATTAAACCATTTGGAACCATATTTATCAACCTTTTAAAATTAATTGCAGTTCCATTAATATTAGCCTCATTAATTAAAGGAATTTCAGATTTAAAAGACATTTCTAAAATTAAGAAAATGGGTGCAAAAACCATTATGATATATGTGGGAACTACTTTAGTCGCCATTTTTATTGGTTTGGCAATTGTAAATATTGTGAAACCAGGTGAAGGGATGTCTGCAGATACGATTGAAAAAATTAAAGTTAAGTACGAAACAAATGCAGGGGTAACAGATAAATTAGTGAAAGCATCTGCTCAGAAAGATGCAGGGCCATTGCAGGCTTTAGTAGATATTTTCCCAAGTAATATTTTTCAGTCTTTCGTAGATGCAAGTATGCTTCAGATTATCTTTTTTGCGATGTTTGTTGGTATTTCTCTATTATTAATTCCAGAGAAAAAGGCAAAACCATTAGTAGACTTTTTTGATTCTTTGAATGAAATGGTTATGAAAATGGTAGATTTAATTATGCTTTTTGCTCCGTATGCTGTTTTTGCATTGTTAGCAAACGTAATTATTGCTTTTGATGATACTGAGATCCTATTAAAACTATTAGTCTATGCACTTTGTGTAGTTGGTGGATTGATACTAATGATTTGTTTTTATTTAATTCTGGTAAGTGTCTACACAAAAAAGTCTCCTTTGTGGTTTTTAAAACAAATTAGTCCAGCACAATTGTTGGCCTTTTCTACTAGTTCTAGTGCGGCAACATTGCCAGTAACTATGGAAAGAGTAGAAGAACATTTAGGAGTGGATAAAGAAGTTTCTGGATTTGTTTTACCTGTAGGTGCAACAATTAATATGGACGGTACTAGTTTATACCAAGCAATTGCAGCAGTATTTATAATGCAGGTAATTTGGCCAGAAGGCTTAACTTTTTCGAATCAATTAGTAATTGTGTTAACTGCATTATTAGCTTCTATCGGTTCTGCAGCGGTGCCAAGTGCAGGGATGGTAATGTTAGTAATTGTTTTAGAGTCTGTTGGTTTTCCTGAAGAATTATTGCCAATTGGTTTGGCGTTGATCTTTGCCGTAGATAGACCGTTAGACATGATGAGAACTACTGTAAATGTTACTGGAGATGCTACGGTGTCTATGTTGGTTGCTAAATCTTTAGGGAAATTAAAAGACAAGCCAGAAGAGAAAAATTGGGATGATAATTATGACAAAGTAAGGTAGTTAGACTCGCCATTAATAAATTATAGATAACATGTCTTTAAAAATTGACAAACCACTAGTTTCCGTAGATTGGTTGAATGCTCATTTAGATTTAGAACAACTGATAATTCTAGATTGTACAATTCCTAAAGTAAGTTTAAATACGCTAGTTTCTGAAGAAAAGACACAGATTAAAGGTGCTGTTTATTTTGATATAAAAAACAATTTTTCTGATAATAAATCAGCGTTTCCAAATACTATTTTATCGCCGGAGGTGTTTGAGGAAAAGGCCCAAAAAATAGGGATACAGCAAGACACTATAGTAGTTTGTTATGATGCTCTAGGAACCTACTCTTCTCCAAGAGCTTGGTGGATGTTTCAGTTAATGGGTTTTAATAATGTAGTAGTATTAGATGGTGGTTTGCCTGCATGGAAAGCCAGCGGATTTCCTACTGAAAGCATGAGGGTCAATAAATTGCAAAGAGGGAACTTTAAAATTATATATCAACCAAGAAAATTAAAATTTACAGCGGATGTTTTTGAATCTATAAATAATAAAGAAGTATTAATTGTAGATGCACGTTCAAATAGTAGGTTTAATGGTACAGCACCAGAACCGCGAAAAGATCTTAAGAGTGGCCATATACCCAGTTCTGTTAATCTACCTTTTATAGATATTCAAGACAATGGTAAAATGAAAACTGAAACTGAATTGATAACTATTTTTAATACCTTTAAAAACAAAAAAGAAATCATTTTCACCTGTGGTTCGGGTATTACAGCAGCTATCCTTGCTTTAGGGGCAGCCATTGTGGAATTAGATAACGTTGCCGTTTATGATGGCTCTTGGACAGAGTGGGCGAGCACAAAACATTTACCAATTTCTTTATAAATTATGAATTTAGATTGGACAAAAAAAGACTTTGAAGCCTATGTGCTGCTATATGCAGCCCATTGCAACCATATAGAAGATATTGCAGAGCAAAACTATATTAGAACTAAAGTAGATGAAAAGATATTTCATAGAATTCATACTGAAGTAGTAGTAGATTCAGATCAAGTAAATTTGAATAAAATTCAGCTTTTTATTTCTGAAAACCATTTTTCTCAGCAAGAAAAAGAAACACTTTTAAGAAGTATTAAACAAGTAATTTTTGCAGACGGCTCTGTAGATTTTTTGGAAAAAGAAACTTTTTCTATTTTAAAAAAAATGATTAATTAGTTATATTAAAATAATGCAGTTGCTATTCTACATTAGGGGCAGCGTCAATTTCTTCAATCATTTTTATAGCTGCTGCTCTTGGTGGATATTTTTTTGAAACTAAAAAACCAACAAGCATCGCTACTGCAAAAGAAGGTGCAAGCACATCAATTGCTACAAAATAAGGACCAATAACTGGCATTTCTTTAAAGACAAAATTAAAGAGTATTACTGCTAAAAATCCTGAGATCATAGAAGCAATGGCTCCTTTTTCAGAATATCCTTTCCAAAAAAGAGATAGAATAATTACTGGACAAAAAGTCGCAGCAATGCCAGACCAACCAAATAAAATAACCCAAAACATTTGCCTGTCTGGTGATACATAATTCATAATCATTGCAATTATTAATGCCGTAAATGCCATGATAATCGTAGATATTCTAGAGATTTTTGTCAAGCTTTCATCTTTTATATTAGGTCTAAATATTTTTTGATAGAAATCTCTTGTAATTGCGCTTGAAGCCAATATTAACAAAGAGTCTATAGTAGACATTATTGCCGATAAAACTATGGCTACAAAAATAGCAACTAAAATGGTAGGTAAAAATTCTTCAGTAACCATGCTTAATACATTTTCCCCACTATTGCCTAAAATAGCTTCTGGATCTTGCCCTTCTTTTGTGAAATAGATACGCGCAAGAATACCAATAGTTACTGCTGCAGCGTCTGTTAATAGTGTAAAAGCGGTTGCTACCCATTTACCTTTGTCTATTTCTTTTTCATTTTTGATAGACATAAAGCGCACATATACCTGCGGGGAACCTAGAAAACCTAAACCAATCATTGAAAATCCTAGAATGGTAAAAAGATTCATAAAACCGTCTGTACTTCTACCCATTATTTGGGTTAGTGTTGGGTCGATTGCATTTAAGCCTGCCGTTACACCAGCGCCATGATCCATGGAGAACCATACAACTACGGGCAATAAAACAAGACCAATAAACATAAGTAATCCTTGAAATAAATCAGACCAAACAGCTGCTACAAACCCACCAACAAAAATGTAAGCAAGCACAATAAAAAACCCAATAAGGGCTCCAATCTTGTAATCAATTCCTAACATCGATTTAAAAGCAACTCCAGTAACGTCTATTTGAGAAGCTACATATATAACTATAAATACAACAAGGATACTAGCTGCTATAATTCGAAGGGTATGTGTAGTTGTCTTAAAGTGGCTCTGTAAATAATCTGGAATTGTAATGGCACCATATGCATCTGATCTTTTTTTAAAGCGCTTTGCCATAAATTGCCAGGAAATAAAAACGCCTAATAATTCTCCAACGACAACCCAATATGCAGAATATCCTGCCATTGCACCCATTCCTGTAAGGCCTATAAGTAACCATCCAGACTCTCCTGTAGCTCTTGCCGAAAAAGCCACTGCCCAAAAGCCCATTTTTTTCCCTCCAACATAATAATCGCTCATGCTTTTAATACGTTTGGAAGCAAAAATTCCTATTAGAAATAAAATACCAACATATACTGCTAATACAGCAATTTTAATTATAAAATTTTCGTCTTGCATACTACTTCTAATTTTTTAAATATGAGGTGGTTAGAGTTCTGAAAACAAGCAATAAATGCTGTTTACAGAATTTTAAAAGTAACCAAAATAATATGAATAAGGTTGGTTTTTGGTTTAATCTTGGTTAAAAATAGTGAAAAAGGAATTAAAAGAGCATATTAATCACTATATTTGAAATGTTGCTTATTTAATAAATGATGAGCAGTAGCTTATTAAAATTATAAGGATTTCCCTTGATTTTATTTTTTAAATAAACAAAAAAAAGCCAGATATTACATTGGAATCTAAAGAAAAAAATAGCACAATTCTTCAAGGCTTGAACGATTTAATTTCTGCACTTTCAGAAAGTGAGAGGACGACATACAATCACATAATACATTCTTTGCAATTAGAACCAAATGCTTTTGAAAAATACGCACATTGGTCTAATGACTGTTATACTAGAAACTGCATAGCAGACACTGAAAAATTTGAATTAATTTTAATTTGTTGGTGCGCAGGTCATCAAACCTTAATTCATGATCATGGTGGAGAAGAGTGTTGGGTAAAAGTTATTGAAGGCGAATTTAAAGAAACTGTTTATAAGCAAGATAAAATGGGCGCTTTAAAACTCACAAAGACTAAGTTTTCTAAAAAGAATGACATTACTTATATGAAAGACTTTATGGGTTTTCATCGCTTAGAAAACAGCGCTAATAAAAGAAGTATGTCGCTACATTTATATGCCAAGCCAATCAGAAGCTGCAATGTATTTAATGAGGTTTCAAAAACGTTTGTGCTCAAAGAGTTAGATTATGACACAACAGCATAAGTACTATTAAAAATTAAAAGAAAAGAAAATTATATGTCTAATATAAAGAATGATTTAGCTCTATTTAACGAGCTAGTTGAAGTTTTAATTTCGGAAGAAGCAGAAAATCCGGTAGCAGAAAGAATAGCGGCAAGCAAATTATTTAATACAATTGACCTTTCATTAAATGATGGGGCAATGATAGACGTTGATTTTAAAACATTGCTGCGAGAGGTACTCGTTGCTACGCCAAAAACAGCTACAAATTTGTTTTTTAATCAACTTTTTGGAGGAAGACAAAGCAAAGCAATTTTAGGAGATTTATTAGCTGTTATGTTAAATAATAGCATGTATACTTATAAGGTTGCAGGCCCACAAGTAGGTATAGAACAAGAAATTATTAGACAATCTTGTAATTTAATTGGGTATGGTGCCAATAGTAATGGTACGTTTCCAACAGGCGGTTCTATGAGTAATTATATGGGGTTAATTATGGGGCGAGATGCAAAAGATCCTTTTTGTAGATTAAACGGAATGTCAAAACCATTAATTATTTATACTTCTGAAGAATGTCATTATTCAAATGCAAAAAATGCAAGTTTTGCAGGAATAGGAAAGAATAATATTCGATATATAAAAGCAGATTCTGTAGGAAGAATGCTTCCAAATTGTTTAGAAGAACAAATCAAAGAAGATATTAAAAATGGAGGCGTTCCAACGTATGTAAACGCAACTGCAGGAACAACGGTTTTAGGTGCTTTTGATCCAATAGATAAAATTGCAGATATTACAGAACGTTATAATATATGGCTTCATGTAGATGGTGCATATTGTGGAAGTGTGATTTTTAGCGAGAAATACAAATATTTGGTAAAAGGAGTAGAAAGGTCTAATTCCTTTAGCTACAATGCGCACAAAATGTTAGGCACGCCATTAACTTGCTCTATTATCTTAGTAAATGATAAGAAACATTTACACAATTCTTTTAGTAGTGATGCAGATTATTTGTATCAAACAGATGGAGATGATTTTAACTTAGGGAAAACATCTTTTCAATGTGGAAGAAGAAATGATGCTTTAAAATTTTGGACACTTTGGAAGTCTATTGGAACAAAAGGTTTAGAACAAATTGTAGATCAGCAATTTAATCTAGCAAATGTTGCTTTAGATTATATTAGAAGTAATTCTGACTATACTTTGTACAGTTTTGATGATGCTATTTCTGTTTGTTTCAACTATAAAAATATAGACCCAACAGCACTTTGTACTGCCCTATACGAGCACCAAGAAACAGTTGTAGGTTTTGGTTCTTTTGAAGAAGACACCTTTGTGAGATTGGTAACAATAAACGCAAATAACGAAAAAGTAGATATTTTAAATTTCTTTAAAGTTTTAGAGGCTTTTGTTGAAAAAACACCAAGCTTAACAAAGTTAGAAGCTGCAAGCGTTTAGCAGTTGTTATAAGTTTTAAGTATTAAAAATAAATATTATCCAAAAAACGTCACTTTTTAGTGATGTTTTTTTTTGAAACATTTTACCTTTGCAATATGAGCGATTTTAATGAGTTTTTTGAAGCCTTTGAACAAAGCGTTACTAATAACGATTTTGTGAAGTTAACCATTAGCAAACCTATGAAAAAAAGTGAGGGTTTACAAAATGTTTATGTTCGTTTTTTTTTAATTGACGGCAAACAAGTTTTCGAATTTAAATACCGTCATACTTCAGAAAATATATTTAAAAAATTATCCTTAGTTGCTGCAAAAGTTGAAATAGAAAAATTGCTTTTAAATACCTTTAGAACGGCAACATTATTTACATTAAGTTATGATTTGTTGGTAATGGTTTCTAAAACGAAGAAAGTTTCTTGCAGAGATACCCCACCAAGTTTTAGAAATAAGTTACCCGAGGTTTCGCAAGAATCTCAAGAGCCAAAAGAGTTAGATGAACCAAAAGAGTAGTACTAATTAATTAGTTCATTTTCTTCTGATTTTCTTTAATAATGCCAGGTTACTAATTGTAATTTAAAACATTGAATGCCATTCAGAGAAAGTATAAACTAAGAATTACAAAAAAAAACGTAAAA
>CAJXAS010000080.1 GCA_913050305.1 uncultured Polaribacter sp.
AATCTCTATTAAACTCTACAGGTTCCCACCGTTGTAATGTTTTAAAATTTTTATGCGCATATTCATGACTAATATTACTTGTTAATTTCCATTTTCTATCAATTAAAACTTGTTGCCAGCCAATTTTTGCTGCCACTGCCGTATTTTCAGTATCACCTATCGAAGAGAATAAATTAGCATCATTATTACTAATAGCAACTTCAGAAGAGAGCGTTGTTTTTTCACTCGGGTTATAGTCAGATTTTAAAACAAAAAATTGAGATTTTGTAGGTGCAATTAACCGACTAATTGGAGTGTAATTTCCTTGATTAACACCAACAAAATTGTAAATATTTCCAATGACAGTGCTACTATCTAAGACATAATCTCCGTTATTTGTGCCAACATTTGTAAAAGTTACAAAGTATAATTCTTCAGTAGGATCTTTTGAGTATTCAAAGTTTTCTACTGCTCCACTTTCAATTTTTCTATACAAGATTTTATTTTCATCAAAAGCAGTTATTGTTGCGCTTTCGGCAAACATCAAATCAGTATTATTACCGGCGTCTGCTAAAATCTGCTTTTGGTCATCGGAAAGCACTTGTTGTAAAGGCTGATTTTTAGCATCATTTTCATTATAGAAAAAACCACTAACATTCAGCTTTTCACTTTTATAAGTCGCGGATTCGTAGGTAATAAAACGGGTGTAATTTCTATCTGAATACTGAAAATCAATCCAGATTCTCATATCATTAGTAATTGGGTAGGTAGTATTAAATGTGATTTCGCCTAAATTATAATCTATGGTAAAGTCTTTGTTTCCACCTTTTTTTATCTGAATTCCGTTAACGTATACTTTTTCACTGCCACCAATAATTACAATATTAGGCTCATTATTTGCACCTACAATTTTATACGGACCCTGATTACCCTCATTACCAACAATAGTAAATGTGCTAAATTTACCACGTACAATAGCTCCGGAAGCACTCACTTTTAAATTGTCGTTTATTTTTGCCTCTACTTCTAAACCAGAAGCTTGTTTTGTAAAAGGAGTAAAGTAGCTATCCTGATTTTTTAAAGATAAATCTCCCGCTTTTACGCGCCATTCATCTGAAAATATTTCAATAAAAATACGATCAAAATCTGTGATATTTTGTGAGTATCCATTTTTTTGAATCGGTATATTAGTATCCCAAATATTAGCTTTTAAGGTTACTTTATTAGATAGTTTTCCAGATATTTCTAAATCTAATGCAGCGTTTGTAACTGCATTCTGGTTGTTACCAGACGTAAGTCCTCTAGAAATAAAACCTTTTGTCTTTAAACCTTCAAATAGTTGTACTTCAGACATTTTTTTATTGGTAGTTAAACTATATAATTTACCAGTATTTGTGCTATTTGGTAGAATTAAATTTTGATCATATGGTGTGTATGTTTTGGTTATAAAATTTGGGAATCTGAAATATTCTAAGGTAATTTCTGGATATGCTATAGCATTTATTACAAGTGCAGCATTGTTAAAGTCTATTTTGTATTCAGAAGGTGCAATAGGTTTTAGTAACTTGTTTAAAACTTTAAAATTTAGCGGATTGATAGCAACGCTGTCAAATTTTATAGTATCTTTTTTAAGGAAGAGTTTCTGTGATCTGAAATCTGTAGTAATTGTTTGAGATTGGATGGAGAATCCAATAAACAGAAGCAAAAAAAGAAGGTTTTTTTTAAACATTGATGATCTATACGTAGCAAACGTAAAAATAGCTTTTTTAATATCTATATACTTTTAAAATAAAGATTGCTGTTTCACAGGGTTTTCATGATTTAGTAGCCATTCCTTTCGCCAAAGACCACCAACATAGCCTGTTAAAGACCCATCAGCGCCAGTAACTCTGTGGCACGGAATAACGATCCATAAGGGGTTTTTACCATTTGCAGTTGCCACTGCTCTTATGGCTTTTACATCTCCCAAAGATTTACTTTGTTCTAAATAACTTTTTGTTTTCCCGTATTTAATTTTTAACAATGCTTTCCATACCTTTATTTGAAAAACAGTTCCTTTTGGGTTTACGGTTAAATTAAAAGAATCTCTTTTGCCTTTAAAATACTCCTCTAATTGAACAACACATTCTTGTAAACAGAAAGGAGTTGAAAATTGCATTAAATCATCTGAAACTAGGCCTTCATCTAAAAGACAAATAGATTGAATTCCATTTTTGTCTCCCGTAATTTTTGCTGTTCCTAGAGGTGTTTTTAGATATGTGGTCTGTAAATTCAAATTATTTGTTTTGTAAAAATCTAGCTTCAATTTCAATAACTTAGGCTGTATCCTTTTACATTTTTATCAAAAGTTAAATTACCTTCTGCCCAATACTTTCTATAATCTTGAGATTTAGAATACATGCTTATTCATAAAAGTAATATAATTATTGCGTTTTATTCATCTTTATATTTTAAAAACATCTTTAGAATTCTGTGTTGTAATTTCTGAAATTTCTTTGAACGAAAGTCTGTAAATGTCAACCAGCTTATCTATCACATTAGTAATGTAGGCACTTTCATTTCTTTTCCCTCGATATGGAGCTGGTGCTAAATATGGTGCATCTGTCTCTAAAACAATATGTTCAATGTCTATTTCATTTAGAAACTTATCAATTTTACCATTTTTAAAAGTAACAACTCCGCCAATACCTAATTTCATATTATAAGAAATTGCTTGCAATGCTTGCTCTTTAGTTCCTGTAAAACAGTGAAATATTCCTCTTAAATCCTCACTTTTCTCAGCTTCTAAAATCTCAAAAATTTCATCAAAAGCGTCTCTACAATGAATTACAATAGGTGTTTTTTTCTCTTTTGCCCATTTAATTTGTGTTCTAAATGCATCTTGCTGCTGTTTTAGGAAAGTTTTATCCCAATATAAATCGATTCCAATTTCGCCAATAGCGTAAAAATTACGTTTATCAATCCATTCTTTTACGTGGGCTAATTCATCTAAATAATTTTCTTTTACAGAAGTAGGGTGTAAGCCCATCATTAAATACACATCTAAAGGAAAATTTTCTTCTAATTTTAGCATATTTTCTGTATAAGAAGAATCTATTGCAGGTATAAAAAAACGAGAAACGCCGGCGTCTTTAGCGCGTTTTATCATTTCTTTTTGATCTTCTTGAAACTGACTAGAATATAAATGTGTGTGCGTATCTGTAATCATTCTTATTTCTTGTAATTTTAGCAAAATTACGAATTAATACTACGTTGAAGACGTGTTGTAAAACATTTTATAAAACGTACCTTTGCGTAAAATTTTATAAGATGACTTTTGAAGATTTAGATTTATCGAATCAACTACAATATGCAATTGACGATTTAGGTTTTGATACACCAACACCTATTCAAGAACAAGCATTTTCTGTAGTAAGATCTGGTAAAGATGTTGTGGGAATAGCGCAGACAGGAACAGGAAAAACGTTTGCCTATATGTTACCTATTCTTAGAGATTTGGCATATTCAAAGCAGCTTCATCCAAGAATTTTGGTTTTAGTACCAACTAGAGAACTGGTAATACAGGTGGTTACTCAAATAGAGCAATTGTCTAAATATATTAATACGCGTGTTTTAGGTGTGTACGGTGGTGCAAATATTAATACACAAAGACAAGCTATTCATCAAGGGCAAGATATTATTGTTGCAACACCTGGTCGTTTATACGATTTAGCGTTGAGTAATTCTTTAAAATTAAAGTCTATTCAGAAATTGGTAATTGATGAAGTAGATGTAATGTTAGATTTAGGATTCCGTTTTCAGTTGATGAATATTTTTGATGTGATTCCAGAAAGAAGACAAAACGTTTTGTTTTCTGCAACGATGACCGAAGATGTAGATGCTTTAATCTACGACTTTTTTAAAAATCCTGAAAAAATATCTGTAGCGGTTAGTGGAACTCCATTAGATAATATAGAACAGGTTTCTTATAATATTCCTAACTTTTTCACGAAAGTTAACCTATTACACAAACTTTTAAATGATAGAGAAACTTTTCATAAAGTTTTAATTTTTGTTGGTTTTAAAAGAACTGCAGACTTATTGTTTAGACATTTAGAAGAAGGATTTAATGATGAGATTTGTGTAATACATTCTAACAAAACTCAGAATTACAGAATACGTTCTATCAAACAATTTGACGAAGGTAAAAATAGAATTTTACTCGCTACAGATGTAATGGCACGTGGTTTAGATTTCGATAAAGTATCGCATGTAATTAATTTTGATACGCCAGAGTTTCCTGAAAATTATATGCACAGAATTGGTAGAACTGGTCGTGCAGAGAAAGCAGGAAAAACAATTTTGTTTTCTACAGAAAAAGAGAGAGAAGCAAAAGAGGGTATTGAAGGATTGATGAATTATGAAATTCCAGTCTTAGAAATTCCTGAAGATGTGGAAATTTCTACCACGTTAACAGAAGATGAGCGTCCTAGAGAAGATCAAGGTATTTCTAAGAATAGAACTTCATTAGAATATGTTCCTGGACCTGCATTTCATGAGAAAAGTGAAAAGAACAGTCAAGTAAACAGAGGAGGTTCTTATAGAAGAGAAATTGCAATAAAGTACAAGAAGCCAAAAACCAAAGGAGATAAGAATTACAATAAACACAATAAGAAAAAGAAAAAATAATGCAGATTCTAACGGCGCAAGAATTGCATAATTTAGCAATGAATATTGTTGGCGATAAGCTAGAAAAAATGGGCTATGAGTTCCAGGCGATTAATAGTACGTTAAAAAGGCACCCTCAATTTGTACTGTTTAAAAAGGGAGAACAAACTATTTTTGTCTTGGTAAAAGTATCTAGTAATATGCAGAATCCGAATGAGTACGATGTACTTTGGATGGAAACTTTTAAAAACCATGCTAAAAAACAAAATGCTAAAGTTTGGTTCGCTGGTGTAGGAATTGCCAATGCAGAGAGTGTAGAGAATCCGGTTTTTAAAGACCAACCTTATTATGTTGCTTTCGAAGACTTTATTAAGATTTTAGAGTAGACCTGTAAAACTTATTCTTTTAATTTCACTCTTAATTAGACAGAGTATCGTTATCCTTTTTTTTCAAGTGATCAGGGGTCAAAAGAGCATTCATTGTTCCTTTTTTTGGCAGGCTAAAGTAAAATATAGTTTCTTTATTCGTTTTGCTTTCTACCTTTACTTCTCCATTATAGTATGAAATAATTTTCTTAACAATACTCAACCCAATTCCCGTAGAATTATTCGAATCTATAGTCTGGAACATTTCAAATATTTTTTCATGATATTTTGTTTTTATTCCAATACCATTATCTTTAATTGAAAATAGATAATCCTCTTCTGTTGTTTCACACGCCAATAAAATAAGCCCCTTTTTTTTGTCAATATGGTCTAAAGCATTTTGAATTAAAATTTCAAATACTTTTTCCAACATAATTTCATCAGCAAAAAGAGTGGGAAGTTTATTCTTTATTTCAACTTTTATATGAGAGGGTACTTGGAGTTTAGCTATTACTTTTTTGGCAATACTATTAAGGTTAATTTTATTTTTTTTAAAAGAACTAGATCTTATGTTTTTATATTGTTCTAGTTTTATTAACAATAGCTCCATTCTTTCTACTTTTTTTTCTAGAAGTTCAATACTATTTATAGAATTTTCAGAGCTTATAGGATGCGCAAGTTCTTCTCGGATCCATATTAATATATCTGAAATATTTCTTAGTGGAGTCTTTAACTCATGTGAAATTAATTGCGCATAGTTATCTAACTCTTTTTTCTGTTGCTGAAGAATTGAGGAGATTGTTGTTGTTTTATCAATTATTTCTTGAGCTAATAATAATTTTTTATCAATTTTAATTTTAACAGTATTTAATAAATCTTCTACGTCTATGGGTTTGGTTAAATAATCTTCAGCTCCTAGGCTCATGCCGGCTCTTATATCTGACTTTTCTGCTTTTGCTGAAAGAAAAATTAATGGAATTAACTTTGTTTTTTTGTTGTTTTGTAGTTTTTCATACATTTCAAAACCATTCAGTTTAGGCATAAGTATGTCTGAAATAATTAGATCTGGATGCTTCTTTAAGGCTATTTCAAAACCAATACTTCCATTTTCTGCCTCAAAAACAGTATAACCTTCCATTACTAGGATGTCGTGAATTTCTTCTCTTATTGTTAAGGTGTCTTCTACAATTAATATTTTAAACATTATTTTTGTTTTTCGGAATTTTCACTTTAAAAGTCGCACCGTATCCAAGTGTACTATTTACAACTATTTCTCCACCAATAGCATCTATTGCTTCCTTTGCAATTGATAAACCCAATCCTGTTCCTTGAATTAAATCAACATTTTCTCCACGTGAAAAAGGAGTAAATATAGTTTTAAGCTCTGATTTTGAAATGCCAATACCAAAATCTGTAATTGCAACGATTGTGAAGTCTTTTTCAGACGAGAACTCAATAGTAACATCTTCTTTATTTTTCGAATATTTAACAGCATTACTAATTAGATTAATAAAAATATTTCGGCCTAATTTTTCATCAATGAAAATAGTTTCATTCTTTATGTTTTCAGTATCAATTACTACTATTTTATTTGATTTTTCATGCGAAGTATAAACTTCCTCAATGATTTCGTTAATAAAATTACCAAGAGGCATGTCTAAAGGGTTATTTCTTATTTTCCCAGCACCAGACTGGCCAATAACCAAAACATCATCTAGTAATTTTGTCATGTGCATAACTTGATCTTCGATTTTATGTAGTTTTTTTTCTATCATAACGGGTTCCATTTTACCCCAATATTTTTTAATGGAACCTGCTGCGAAATTAATTGCAGATAACGGAGTTCTAAACTCGTGGGATGCGGTTGAAACAAATTTTGATTTTAGTTCGTTTAATTCTTTTTGCTTTTCTAGCGCTTGATTTAATTTTACAGTTCTTTCTTCTACTTTTATTTCTAGTTCATTACGATATCCAACTAGCTCTGTAATATCTTGTCCTACTCCTAAGACACCTGTAATTTTACCATTAGCATCTCTACGTGAACTTGAGTTTAGTAATACCATAACACGTTCTCCATTTTTAGTAAAAAGCGGAAATTCATAGTTGGCAGTTTCCTTTCCACGTAAAGCATCATCTAATACTTTTTTTACAGATTTTCGGTAATCTTCAGTAATGTATGTTTGTACAAGATTTTTTCCGAATACATCTCCTTTTTTAAATCCAGTAATTTTTTCAGAGGTTTGGTTCCATTCATTAACAAGTCCTTTACTATCGATACCAAAAATAGGAGCGTTGGCAGTTTCAATAAATTGTCTCAACTCTTTTGCTACAGACTCTGATACTGTTCTCAGTTTATCCATTTCCGAAATATCTTGTCCTACTCCCAGCACACCTATAATTTTACCGTGAGCATCTCGGCGCGAACTTGAGTTTAATAAAACCATAACTCGCTCTCCATCTTTTGCAAATAAAGGGAACTCATAGTTTGCAGTTTCTTTACCTAGTAAAGCATCATCCAATACTTTTTTTACCGATTTTTGATAATCTTTTGTAATATAGGTTTTCACTAATTCTTTCCCGAATACTTCCTTTTTTTTAAATCCAGTAATTTCTTCAGAAGTCTGGTTCCATTCATTAACTAATCCCTTACTATCAATACCAAAGATAGGAGCATTCGCTGTGTCAATCAATAGTGTTAATTCAAGTGCTACACGTTCTGCTTCAGAGCGATAACCATCTAGCTCTTTTTGAAAAATAAGTTCCTTTTTAGCGACGGCTAATTCGTCCGCTCTTTTTCTTTTTTCTTTTTGTGCAATAATTAATTCATCTGCTCTTTTTTCTTTTTCTTTATTTTGAAATGCAAGCTCTTTATTAGCGATATCTAATTCATCTGCTCTTTTTTCTTTCTCATCGTTTTGGAATGCAAGTTCTTTGTTGGCAATGGCTAATTCATCTGCTCTTTTTTCTTTCTCGTTGTTTTGAAATGCAAGTTCTT
>CAJXAS010000081.1 GCA_913050305.1 uncultured Polaribacter sp.
TCTTTTTCTAATAAACTCATAAATGGCACATAATTGCAAGAACCCCAAATCCAATCACAAAAATCTTCGTATGTACAATCGTTTATAGATTTATATTCTATTTGATTTGTTGTTAAATTAGAAACCGTAACTACCACCTCTTTATGTGTAGCTTTAATTTTATGATACATTTCTTTAGTAACCTCTCTTTTAATTAATGCACGTAAATTTTTACTTTCTCCGAAAGTTTTTCTACCATTTAGAAAGTTCCAAAACGTATTTAAATGATTAATGCTTATTACTTTTTCTCCAGCAACTCTCTTAATCTTAAAAGGATTGTTACTAAAAATAGTTTTCTGGTTTACATTCGTATATATCTCTTTTAGTTCGGCTAACATTCCTAGTGCTAAATGGGAAACCATTAAACTTCCCGTAGAAGTTCCTATAAATAAATCATACTTTTTATTTTTATTTTGCATGAGATATTGCGCAACACCACCTGCAAATGCGCCCTTACTTCCACCCCCGGAAATTACCAGTGCTTTTTTCATTTTTTATTATGATTTGATTACTTTAGTGGTATAAAAATATTAAAAATGAAAAGAATATTCCTACTTATTTTCACTTTACTTTTTTTAATTGGATGTACCCGAGAATACCAACCAAGAAATGTAGAAAAAGTAACTATTAAAACAATTAAAATAGATAGTTCTAGTATTAGAGCAATGGTTGTAACAGGTCACAAAAGCATGTCTTATGCTTCCTCTAACGGTACTATTGGTTCTACTGCAGATAATGGTGTGCTTTGGCATACTTTAAAAATCAGATATCAAGACAGTATTATTCCCCATTTTAGAAGCTTTGCTTATAATGGTGCAGATTATTTTGCTTTGTCTATTGGTAGCCCTGCATTATTGTATAAAATCTCTAATGGTGCAGCATCTTTACAATATTTTGAAGAACATAAAAACGTGTTTTATGATGCGCTCACTTTTTTTGAAGACAATACCCACGGAATTGCCGTTGGAGATCCTACAGAAAACTGTGCTTCTATAATTATAACAGAAGATAGTGGAGAAACCTGGAATAAAATTCCTTGCGAAAATTTACCGAAATTTAGCAAAGATGAAGCTTTCTTTGCAGCTAGTAATACCAATATAAAAACAATAGGAAGCACCGTTTGGATTGCTTCTGGAGGAAGTAAGGCAAGAGTTTTAAAATCTACAAATTATGGTAAAACATGGCAGATTTTTGAGACTCCAATAATTCAAGGTAGTGGGCCACAAGGAATTTATTCTATTGATTTTCACAATGAAAACGACGGAATTATAATTGGTGGAGATTATTCAGAGCCTTTGAGAAATAAAGCAAATAAAGCCGTTACTACAGATGGCGGTAAAACATGGACGCTAGTTGCAGACAATGAAAATCCTAATTATAAAAGTTGCGTTCAATATGTGCCTAATACAAACGGACAAGAAGTTTTTGCTGTAGGTAAAACAGGAATTTCATTTTCTAATAATGGTGGAATAACTTGGAAAGAAGTTTCTAAAGATGCATATTATGCAATTCAGTTTTTAGATAAAAATACGGCTTGGTTAAGCGGACATGAAAAAGTTGGAAAATTAAAATTATAAAAAAAGTTGAATACCAATGATTAATAAGAAACATCTTATAGAAAGGTTTATAAAATATGTAACTATAGATACAGAATCAGACCCTAATAATCCTGCTTTTCCTAGCACGGAGAATCAGTGGGATTTGGCAAATGTTTTAGTTGAAGATTTAAAAGTAATTGGAATGCAAGACATCTATTTAGATGAAAACTGCTATATCATGGCTACTTTACCGAGTAATGTAAGCCATAATGTACCCATTATCGGTTTTGTTTCGCATATGGATACAAGTCCAGATTTTACGGGAAAAAATGTAAAACCACAAATAACAGAAAATTATCAAGGAAACGATATTATTTTAAACAAAGAAAAAAATATTATTCTATCTCCAGATTATTTTGAAGATCTATTGCAATATAAAGGGCAAACTATTATCACTACAGACGGCACAACACTTTTAGGAGCAGATGATAAGGCTGGTATTACAGAAATTGTAACTGCTATGGAATATTTAATTCAGCATCCAGAAATACAACATGGTACCATTAGAATTTGCTTTACGCCAGATGAGGAAGTTGGCAAAGGAGCCCATTTATTTGATGTAGAAAAATTTGGAGCAGCTTGGGCATATACCATGGATGGCAGCCAGATTGGAGAGTTAGAGTATGAAAATTTTAATGCAGCAAGTGCCGTTGTTACTATAACAGGTAAAATTGTGCATCCGGGCTATGCAATAGGAAAAATGATAAATTCAATGCAAATTGCCAATGAATTTATGTCTCTATTACCAGAAGCAGAAGTGCCTGAAAAAACAACCGATTACCAAGGCTTTTTTCATTTACATGATATGAATGGTACTGTTGAAAAAACGGTATTAGAGTATATCATAAGAGATCATGATTTAGATTTGTTTGCAAAAAGAAAGAATGTATTGCAAAATATTGCAGACAAACTAAATAAAGTTGCTGGGCAAAATCTAATTGAAATAACGATGAAGGACCAATACTTTAATATGAAAGAAAAAATTGTTCCTGTAATGCATATTGTAGATTTGGTTGAAGAAACTATGATAGATTTAGGAATAACACCATTAATTAAGCCTATTAGAGGAGGAACAGATGGTTCTCAACTATCATTTAAAGGATTGCCTTGTCCTAATATATTTGCTGGAGGCCACAACTTCCACGGGCGCTTTGAATATGTTCCTGCAGAGTCTATGGTAAAAGCAGCAGAAGTTATTGTGGGCATTGCCGCAAAACTTAGTCAAAAGAACGCATAAAAAAAGTCTCCATGAATTCTGGAGACTTTTTTATAAAATTCTATATCACTTTGAAAAACAACTCTTAAGATAATTCAGGATTTTTACCCTTTACATCTTTATAAAAATTATCGAATACTTTAAAATCTTGTTGCATGTCTTCTGTAACATAATATGGTTCTGAAATTTTAATTTTTTTATTTTCAAAATCTAAGGTTGCCATTACAATAGGCACATTTGCACCTTTGGCTATATAATAGAATCCTGTTTTCCATTTATCTACCTTTTTTCGAGTTCCTTCTGGAGATAAACCCAAACGAAATTCTTCTTTAGTATTAAAAATATTAATTACCCCCTCTACCATATTAGTGCTTTTATCTCTATTTACAGGAGTTCCTCCTAATGCTTTAAAAAAATAACCAAAAGGCCATTTAAAAAGAGAACCTTTCCCAATAAAATGCACCATTTTACCCTCACTCATTCTTGATAGAATAGCAATCGGAAAATCTAGCCAACTTGTATGAGGAGCTGCAATAATAATATATTTTTTAGGTGCATCCGGGAAGCCATTTTCTACTCTCCAACCTAAAATATTGTATAATATAAATTTTGAAATCTTTTCCACAAATATCTCTATCTTAATTGTTTACAAAAACCTACATAAAAGGTTTTCTATTATTTTTTAAAGTGATAAATTTAAGGACTTAAATTGACATGATGACTGAAATAATTACATACTTATTTATTGCCATAGTTTTTGCGCTAATTGGCTTGTTTATAGGGAAATTACTCTCTAAACTAAATTTTGAAAAAGATAAAACTGCCTTAGAAAAAGAAAAATCTACCCTTGAAGAACGTTTAATCTTGCTGCAACAATCTAAAGAAATTACCGAAAATAATTTTATTGAATCTCAAATAGCATTAAAAAACAACCAACTAGAAAAAGAAAAGTTAATTACTGCTAATGCTAGACAAGACTCTGAAGTTCAAAATTTACAAATTAAACTAACCGAGAATAAAGGTGAAGTTGAAAAACTAAATGAAAAATTTACAAAGGAGTTTGAAAATTTAGCAACAAAAATTTTAGATGAAAACTCAACAAAATTTAAAACGCAAAATAAAGAAAGTATTAGTGCTATTTTAAATCCTTTAAAAGAAAAAATAGAAGGGTTTGAGAAGAAAGTTACAGAAACGCAAGAAAAAAGTATTGGAATGCACTCTGCACTGCGAGAACAATTGGGTCATTTAAAAGATTTGAACTTGCAAATGAGTAAAGAGGCAATTAATTTAACCAAAGCTTTAAAAGGAGATAATAAGACCCAAGGAGACTGGGGAGAAACCCAATTAGAAATTTTATTAGAAAAAGCAAAACTTACAAAAGGAATACATTACAGCACACAAGGTGGCTTTAGAGATAATGAAGGCAAGGTAAAGAAACCAGATTTTATTATTAATTTACCAGACAATAGACATTTAATAGTCGATTCTAAAGTGTCTTTAACGGCATACGAAAGTTATTTTTCTTCAGAAAATGAAATTGAAAAAGAAGCTTTTTTATCAAAACATATTAAAAGTATTAGAGATCATTTTAAAGATTTAAGCTCTAAAAAGTATGATACTTTATATGAGATTAATTCGCCAGACTACGTATTAATGTTTGTTCCTATAGAACCTGCTTTAATGATTGCCTTAAATAAGGTAAATGATCTGTACTTAGAAGCCTTAGATAAAAATATTGTATTGGTGTCTACTTCTACTCTACTAGCTACCTTAAGCACGGTTTCATCTATGTGGAGACAAGAAAATCAAAAGAATAATGTTTTAGAAATATCTAAACAGGCAGGCGCTTTGTATGATCAGTTTGTAAATTTAACAGAAGATTTAATTAAGGTAGGGAATCAATTAAAAACGGTACAAGGAAGTTATGATTCTTCTATGAAAAAATTAACAGGTAGAGGAAATCTAATTAAGAAAGTAGAAAACATTAAACAGTTAGGTGTAAATACTTCAAAAAAGATAAATCAAAGTTTACTAGACAGAGCAAATGATTTAGACTAAAGTAGCCCTAGTTTGAACTAAAAAGAAAAAAGCATCAAGAATTAACTTGATGCTTTTTTTTATTATATTTTTTCACCCAATTGAGCTATTTATAAACCAATACATGGCTTACATTACAAACAGTCTTCTTGAACTCATCATATCAGCCACACGATCACTAATTTCATGCAATGCTTCCTCATTATCAGCATTTGTAATTGCTTCATCTATAAAGTCTACAACAGCTTTCATATGTTCTACCTTTAAGCCACGGGTTGTAATAGCAGGTGTACCTACTCTAATACCAGACGTTATAAAAGGAGATTTGTCATCAAAAGGCACCATATTTTTGTTTACAGTAATTTCTGCTTTTCCTAAAGCAATCTCTGCATCTTTCCCAGAAATATTTTTGTTACGCAAATCAATCAACATACAATGATTGTCTGTACCACCAGAAATAATATTATATCCTTTGGCTACAAATTCTTTCGCCATTGCAGCAGCATTTTCTTTTACTTGAATTTGGTACTCTAAAAACTCATCTGTTAAAGCCTCACCAAAAGCAACCGCCTTTGCAGCAATAACGTGCTCTAAAGGTCCGCCTTGGTTTCCAGGAAAAACAGCAAAGTTTAATAAAGTAGACATTTTTTTAAGCTTTCCACTTTTTAAGGTTTCTCCAAATGGGTTGTCAAAATCTTTACCCATTAATATAATTCCTCCTCTTGGGCCACGTAATGTTTTGTGGGTTGTAGAAGTAACAACATGACAATGCGGTAAAGGATCATTTAAAATACCTTTTGCAATCATTCCTGCAGGATGTGATATATCTGCCAATAAAATAGCGCCAACACTATCTGCAATTACTCTAAAACGCTCAAAATCGATATCTCTAGAATATGCAGAAGCACCCGCAATTATTAATTTTGGTTGCTCTTTAGTAGCAATTTCTTGAATTTTATCATAATTTAAAACACCAGTTTCTTTTTCAACACCATAAAACTTTGGGTTGTACAATCTACCAGAAAAATTTACAGGAGAACCATGGGTTAAGTGACCACCATGAGATAAATCGAAACCTAAAATGGTATCACCAGGTTTTAAACAGGCAAAAAATACAGCAGTATTTGCCTGTGAACCAGAGTGTGGTTGCACGTTTGCATATTCTGCACCAAACAATTCTTTGGCTCTATCAATTGCTATTTGTTCTACAATATCAACAACTTCACAACCTCCATAATACCTTTTTCCAGGATATCCTTCAGCATATTTATTGGTTAAAACAGAACCTTGCGCAAGCATTACTTGTTCACTTGCAAAGTTTTCAGAAGCTATAAGCTCTAAACCATTAATTTGTCTTTCTTTTTCTTCCTGAATAAGGTCAAAAATTTGATTGTCTATTTGCATTGTTGTTGTTTTGAAATAAGTATCAAAAGTAATGAAAAATCAAAACCTAATAAAAATCTTTTGTATAAAATTTTACAGAACTTATGAATTTTTATGTATTTCTAATAAAACAAATGTTAAATTATAGTTATTCGTTTTGTTTCTGCCAAAAAGCATGAAAATATTGCATAGATTTGGACAAATTAAAGAATTTATATAATGATCATAACAGCAAATAATCCGAATAGAAAATCTTGGTTAAAAGTAGCAGAAAATTCAGACTTTCCGTTGCAAAATATTCCATTTGGTGTTTTTATTACAAGAGATGATATTATTACCATTGGTAGTAGAATTGGCGATTTTGCCATAGATTTAGGTGCATTTCATCAATTAGGATATTTTGACGGAATTCCTTTAACAGATGATATTTTCTTACAAGATAATTTAAATGATTTTATAGCCGATGGTAGAAAAACTTGGCGATTGGTTAGAAATAGAATTGCAGAGGTTTTTGATGTTGTAAACGGTACTTTAAGAGACAATGCAAACCATAAAGATAAAATTATCTTTAGAATGGATGAGGTTGAAATGTTATTGCCTGTTGCTGTTGGAGATTATACCGATTTTTATGCAAGTAAAGAACACGCCACAAATGTAGGATCTTTATTTAGAGATCCAGAAAATGCATTGTTGCCAAACTGGTTGCACATTCCTATTGGATATCATGGTAGAAGTTCTTCTATTATACCTTCTGGAACACCAGTAAGAAGACCACACGGCCAAACAAGACCTGCAGAAGGAAGTAATACGCCTGGTTTCGGACCTTCAAAGTTATTAGATTTTGAATTAGAAATGGCATTTATTACTACAGATGCAAACGCTTTAGGAGATAGAATACCTATTGAAGAAACAGAAGAACATATTTTTGGTTTGGTACAATTTAATGATTGGTCTGCAAGAGACATACAAGCTTGGGAATATGTACCATTAGGACCGTTTTTAGGAAAAAGTTTTGCGTCTACCATTTCTCCTTGGATTGTTACATTAGATGCTTTAGAGCCTTTTAGAACAGACAACCCAAAACAAGTGCATGAACCACTACCCTATTTAAAACAAGTAGGAAAAGGAAGTTATGACATTCATTTGCAAGTTGGCATTCAGCCAGAAAACGGAGAAGAAACGGTAGTTGCGAATTCTAACTTTAAATATATGTATTGGACAATGGCGCAGCAATTAGCGCACCATACTGTAAATGGTTGTCCTGTAGAAGCTGGAGATATGATGGGTTCTGGTACTATTTCTGGACCAACTAAAGATAGCTTTGGTTCTATGTTAGAATTAACTTGGCGCGGACAAAATCCGTTGACGTTAAAAGACGGTACAACACGTAAATTTATTAATGACAATGACACCGTTATTATGCGTGCACATTGTAAAAATGAGCATGTGCGTATTGGTTTTGGCGAGTGTATTGGTAAAGTTTTACCCGCAAAGTAATCCTGTAATATCTTTAAATTATTTTATTAATTGGAATATAAGTTTCCAACCAATTTAGTTATATATGGAGTATGGAAAAGCTCATATCGCACAAAAATTATTAGAAATAAAAAGTCTTTTTTAGACTATTTTATTAACTTTAAACAAAAATGCGAAACGAGAACAAAAGTTCCTCTTAT
>CAJXAS010000082.1 GCA_913050305.1 uncultured Polaribacter sp.
TGGAAACATGTAATTAGTCCAGAATTATTTATTGACGTTTCTATTAAACCAGCCCAAAATGCAAACTGGAAAAGGACTTATAAAATTTCTAACTTTCTATAGAAAAGGAAAAACTACGTACTACTCTGCAACGCTATTGCTTTGCGCTCTAATTCTAATTGAAACTCTTCCATTACAGGTTTTACTGTGCTTTCTGGTATGTCTGCAACTTTAATATACATCAAACCGTCTATTGCGTTATTAAATTTCGGATCTACATTAAAAGCGACTAAACGTGCATTTTGTTTTACATATTTTTTAATTAAAACAGGAATTCTTAAAATACCAGGCTCAATTTCATCAATAATTTTATCAAACTTTTGCATGTCCGCTTTGCTCGCATCAAATACAAAATCTTTATCGCCGTCTTTTAGTTTTACCTTATACTCTTTCTTTGGCCTAATATACTGTGCAATATATGGGTCGTAATAATGAGATTTCATAAACTCAATCATCAAAGACTTTGAGAAATCTGAAAACTGATTGCTAATAGAAACGCCGCCCATTAAATATTTATACTGAGGATAGCGCAATGTTATATGCACAATTCCTTTCCAAAGCAAAAATAAAGGCATTGGTTTTTGCTGATATTCATCAATAATAAAGGCTCTACCCATTTCTATAGTATTGTCCATCATTTGGTGTAATTCTGGCTCAATTCTAAATAAAGATTGTACGTAAAAACCCTTGATTCCGTGTTTTTTATAAATCTCTTTTCCGAGACCCATTCTGTATGCGCCTACTAATTTTTCTGCTACTGCATCCCATAATAATAAATGGTGATAATAATTATCAAACTTGTCTAAATCTGTCTCTTTATTAGTGCCTTCTCCAATAGCTCTAAAAGTAATTTCTCTCAATCTACCAATTTCATGAATTATATTAGGTATGTCTTTGGCACTTGCAAAAAATACTTCATAGTTTTTACTTTGCAACAACCTGCTGTTAGTTTCTCTTAAAGCGTCTACTTCTGCCCTAAATAAACCTAAGCTTCTTTGTGGTAAAATTTTCTTAGCTACTTTTTTTATTTTAATTTTTGGCGGAGAAATTAATCTATTAGATTTCTCAAAAGGATTAGCCAACATATATGTTTTTCTCCTTATAAATTTATAGAAATCAGGCAATGCTTTGAAGGTGTCTTGGTCTTTCACAGAAATAGGTTTTCCAATTCTTACTTTTATAACCCTACCACGTTGTTGTATTACTTCAGAGGGTAATTTGGCAGTTCTTAAAGTATCCGAAAATTTAGATAAAAAGTAAAACAACCTACTGTTTTTAGCGTGAAAATAAATAGGAATTACAGGAACATTTGCTTTTTTAATTAATTTAATTGCCCCTTCTTCCCAGGGTTTATCTACATTTAATTTTCCATCTTTGTGGGTAGAAACCTCTCCTGCTGGAAAAATACCTAATGGCTTACCTTCCCTTAAATGCAGTAGTGCACTTTTTAGTCCTGCAATACTAGATTTTGCTTCCTTTCTTGTTTCAAAAGGATTCACTGGCATTACGTATGGTTTTAAAGGCGCTACTCTCTGAAGTAAAAAATTAGCAACTATTTTATAATCTGCCCTTTTTTCAATCAAAAGTTTTAATAATAAAACACCATCAATTCCACCCAAAGGATGATTAGAAATGGTAATAAACGGACCCTCTTCTGGAATTCTTTTTAAATCTTCCTCAGGGATTTCAAATTTAACTTTACAATCATCTAAAATTCCATTTAAAAAATCTAAATCAGATTTATTTTTATTGTTATCGTAGATTTTATTAACAGCAGATATACGAAGAATTCTTAAAATAATCCATCCAACAAAACTTCCTAAAAATCCGAGTTTCTGCAAACCGATAACTTGTGAAATCTCTTTTGAGGTTACTAAAGACATGATTTATGATTAAATAGGGGTGAAAATATAATATAAAAAGACAACTATTAATTTGTTCCTAAAACAATTTGAATTGTCTCTTTATTTACCTGTGTCAATAGTGACTTTCCTTTTACTTCAATACTGGCAATAGCTTTATTATCAAAATGGCGTACCGTGTACAAATCTACTTCTTTTTGAACCTCTATTTTAAACTCCTTTATTAACTCGTTATAAAACGCATCAAAATTATCGAATTTATTATCAATACAAACAGAAAAGCTTAATGCAGAGTTTTGTATTAAATTTACTTTTAGTTGATACTCATGTAATTTTTGAAAAATATAACTGATATTATTCTCTACCATAAACGAGAAGTCTAAAGCAGAAATTGATACCAATATTTGATTTTTCTTCACAATAAAACAAGGAATAAAAGGCACCAACCTTATACCTTTAGTTACATTGGTCCCAGCTTCTTTAGGGTTGATAAAAGAGCGTACCAACAAGGGGATTCCTTTTCTTTCTAAAGGTTGTAATGTTTTTGGATGAATTACAGAAGCACCATAAAAAGCCATTTCAATAGCCTCCTCATAAGAAATCTGTTCTAATAATGTAGTTTGTTCAAAAACTCTCGGGTCTGCATTTAAAACTCCCGGAACATCTTTCCAAATAGTTACGTTTTCTGCATCTAAACAATACGCAAAAATACTTGCTGTATAATCAGATCCTTCTCTACCTAAAGTGGTTGTATTTTCTGTGTCATTTGCAGCAATAAAACCTTGTGTAATATTTAATTTTGATGCGTCTAATTTATTACTAATAATATCTTGTGTCAGATCCCAATCTACTTTTGCATCTCTATAGTTACTGTCAGTTTTTATATAATTTCGAACATCAAACCAATTATTTTCTATACCTATTTTAGTTAAATATGCACTTACTATCTTGGTTGACAAAAGCTCTCCAAAACAAATAATTTGGTCATAAACATAGTTAAATCTTTGCGATGTGTTTCTTGCCAAAAACCAACTTAATTCCCCTAAAAGAATATCTATTTCTTTATAAATAGTGTCATTTTTATCAAACAAGCCTTTCATTAAGTTTTTGTGGAAATCTTCAACAATACCTAATTTTTCTGATAATTTATCTGTCTTATAATAATAAGCATCAATTACATCTTCAAATGCATTTGTGTTTTTTCCCATTGCTGAAATCACAACTAACGTATTCTCTATTCCTTCGCTTTGTAAAATACGAGTTATATTCTTTACACCCTCAGCATCTTGAATAGAAGCACCACCAAATTTAAAAATCTTCATTTTTAATTATTTTGAATAAATTTCGCTAAATTTTCTTTGTCCATTTGTACTACAGACCAATCATTTAAATACGTTGCTCCTGTGCTTTTATAAAAATCAATGGCATTTGTATTCCAATCTATCACTTCCCAAGCAACTCTATTAAAATTGTTATCATATGCATGTTTTAAAACTGCAGTATACAATGCTTTTCCGGCTCCAATTTTCTGTTTACTTTTAGTTACAATTAAATCTTCTAAATGAATTGTACGTCCTTTCCAAGTAGAAAAACGCTCATAAAACAAGGCAATTCCTATAATATTGTGTTCTTGCTCTGCAACAAATACTTTAAATTTCGGAGTTTCAGAAAAACCATCTCGCACTAAATCTGTTACTGTAATTTCTACAGCATCTGGTTCTTTTTCAAAGACTGCCAATTCTGTAATTAAATTAAATACAGCTTGCATATCCTCTTTTTGTCCTAACCTAACTTTAAAGTCCATGTTCTTTCAATTTAAGTCAAAGATAGTTTTTTAGATTTCGCAGAAAAATATTTAGCTATTTTATACGGTAATTTATAAATTGTTTAAAATTTACCTAAAAAAGATAATTAAATAGTCTAAAATTGATCACGAAATCGTTGTAGTTAATTAAATAAAAGAGCATCTTTGTACCAGTTTTTAAATGCAATATATGGGGAGTAAAAATCAAACATTAGGGGAATTTATTATTGAAAACCAGGACTCATTTAAATATACTTCTGGTGAACTTTCTAGATTAATCAACTCTATAAGATTGGCAGCAAAAGTTGTAAATCATGAAGTAAATAAGGCAGGTTTAGTCGATATTGTTGGAGCTGTTGGCGACAAAAACATTCAAGGTGAAGAGCAGCAAAAACTAGATATCTACGCGAATGATAAATTCATTCAGACATTAAGCAATAGAAATATTGTTTGCGGAATTGCAAGTGAAGAAGAAGATAGTTTTATTACGATTAATAGTCAAGATGAAAATAATCAGAATAAATATGTTGTTTTAATAGATCCTTTAGACGGTTCTTCTAATATTGATGTAAACGTTTCTGTAGGAACAATTTTTTCTATATACAGAAGAGTTACACCCGTTGGAACTCCAGTAAAGCTAGAAGATTTTCTACAAAAAGGTAGCGAACAAGTTGCAGCAGGTTATGTTGTTTACGGCACGTCTACAATGCTTGTTTACACCACAGGAGACGGTGTAAATGGTTTTACTTTAAACCCAGCAATTGGTACGTTTTATTTATCGCATCCAAATATGGTGTTTCCAGAAGATGGTACTATTTACTCTGTGAATGAAGGAAATTACATAGATTTCCCTTTAGGAATAAAAAAATACATAAAATATTGCCAAGAAGAGGAAGATGATCGGCCTTATACCAGTAGATATATTGGTTCTTTAGTCTCAGATTTCCATAGAAATATGATTAAAGGTGGCATCTATATGTATCCAAAAGGCTCTAGGAATCCGAACGGAAAATTACGCTTACTGTATGAATGTAATCCAATGGCTTTTCTTGCCGAACAGGCTAATGGAACATCTTCTGACGGCTATACAAGAACCCTGGATGTTACACCTACGGAATTGCATCAAAGGGTGCCTTTTATATGTGGAAGCAAGAATATGGTAGCTAAAGTAGAAGAATTTATGCTAAAATTTGGTGAATAAATCTTATTGATACTGTTATAAAATAACAAAAGAGGAATCTTTTGTGAAACTGCTTCTTATTAAGTAAGTTTGTAGTGTTAGATGTAATACGAATTTAAAAACAAAAAATATGGCTTTTCAATTACCAGAATTAGGATTTGCGTATGACGCTTTAGAACCTAATATTGATGCAAGAACTATGGAGATACACCATAGTAAACATCACAACGGATATACAACAAAATTAAACGGAGCAATTGCAGGAACAGAATTAGAAGGAAAATCTATTGAGGCTATTCTAGCTAATTTAGATATGAGCAATGGTGGTGTAAGAAATAATGGTGGTGGTTTTTACAACCATTCTTTATTTTGGAAAGTAATGAACCCAGAAGATAAAGGATCTTTATCTGGAGAATTAAAAGAGGCTATTGAGGCTGCTTATGGTTCTGAAGAAGCTTTTATGGAAGCTTTTTCGAAAGCTGCCGCAACTCAATTTGGTTCTGGTTGGGCATGGTTGTGTGTTCATAAAGGTGGTAAAGTAGAAGTTTGTTCTACACCAAATCAAGACAATCCTTTAATGCCAGGTGTTACCTGTCAAGGAACTCCTGTCTTAGGATTAGATGTTTGGGAACATGCTTACTATTTAAACTACCAAAACAGAAGACCAGATTATATTAATGCCTTCTTTAATGTAATTAACTGGAACGAAGTTTCAAAAAGATACGCAGAAGCGAAGTAATTTACTTCAGTCTATAAATAAAAAAAGCATCCAAATTATTGGATGCTTTTTTATTGGAATTTTTTATTTCTTATTTTAGTAAGATCTTTTATCGTTTCCTTCATAGAAATTAATAAAAGCTTCATTTACTACTCTATTTCCTCCAGGTGTTGGATAATTTCCTGTAAAATACCAATCCCCTAAATTATCAGGACATGCAATGTGTAGGTTTTCTACAGTTTGATAAATAACATCAACGTCTGCTTTAATATCTTTAGTTTTTAACATCTCAGCAATTTTAGCAGAAACTTCTTCTACTGCAAAAGGTGCATAGATTTCTTTTACAAAATTTATAATATCCTCATCCTTTTCACCTTGTTGTGCTTTTGATTTTTTGTAAACTGCCTCTATAATATTTTCTTGCTTTGTATCTTTTAGAAGTTCTATTGCTGCTTTAAAAGCAATAAATGCCTCAATTCTAGCCATATCTATTCCGTAACAATCTGGATATCTAATTTGTGGCGCAGAAGAAACAACTACTATTTTTTTAGGCTCTAGTCTGTCTAAAATTTTAATAATACTTTTCTTTAGTGTAGTTCCACGAACGATACTATCATCTATAATTACAAGATTATCTGTAGGTTTTACAACACCATATGTGATATCGTATACATGTTCTACCAAATCATTTCTACTACTATCGTCGGCAATAAATGTTCTTAGTTTCGCATCTTTAATCGCTATTTTTTCAAAACGAGCTCTTTCAGATAAAATTTCTGTTACTCTTTTAGCAGATAGTTTTGTGCCTCCAGCTAAAATTTTTGCTGTTTTTTGCTCATTTAATAAATCTTCAGCAGCCTCTGTCATTCCATAAAAAGAAGTTTCTGCCGTATTTGGTATATATGAAAAAACAGAATTAGAAATATCAGAATTAATAGATTTTAAAATCTTCGGAAATACTAATTTCCCTAAATTTTTACGTTCTTCGTAAATAGAAGCATCACTTCCTCTAGAAAAATAAATCCGTTCAAAAGAACATGATTTCTTTTCTCTAGGCTCTAGTACTTTTTCTATAGAAGTTTTACCGTTCTTTTTTATAATTAAAGCATGCCCTCTTTCCAATTCTTGAACATCATCAATCTTTACATTAAATACAGTTTGTATTACTGGTCTTTCTGACGCAACCACAACAACCTCGTCATCTTCATAGAAGAATGTAGGTCTAATTCCGTTTGGATCTCTCAAAACAAAAGCATCTCCATGTCCAACTAAACCTGCTAATGCATATCCACCATCCCAATTTTTTGCAGACCTACTTAATACGTTTTGTAAATCTAAATTCTCTTCAATAAATGGTGAAGCATCTTTTTTGTTGAATCCTTTTATTTTTGCTTGTTGATATAAACTAGAAACCTCTTCTTCTAAAAAATGACCAATTTTCTCCATTACAGTTACTGTGTCTGTAAACTCCTTTGGATGCTGACCCAACTCTACCAATTCTTCTAATAATTGTTTAGAATTAGTCATGTTAAAATTACCAGCAACAATTAAATTTTGATGACGCCAATTGCTCTGACGTAAAAATGGATGCACGCTTTCGATACTATTTTTACCAAAAGTACCATACCTAACATGTCCTAAAAATAAGTTACCTATGTATGGCATATTTTCTTCTTGCCAAGCAACATCGTCTTTTTTCTCAGGGTTTTGCTCTAAAACACCATTTAAACGATCATTTATTTGCCCAAAAATATCTTGTATTGGCTGCGATTGGTTAGAACGAACTCTACTTACATACCTCGTACCAGGTGCTACGTTAAATTTTACACTTGCAAAACCAGCACCATCTTGACCACGATTGTGTTGTTTCTCCATTAATAAATACATCTTATTAATTCCGTAAAAAGCAGAACCGTATTTATCCTTGTAAAACTGTAAAGGTTTCTTTAATCGAACAAGTGCAATTCCGCATTCGTGTTTAATCGCGTCACTCATTTTGTGTTGTTTTTAGTGTGTTGAGTTGTTGTTAATCTTGGGTTGTTTCAAAAAAAAATCCGCAGTCGAAACTGCGGATTAAATTTAAGATAATTTTATATCAAATTGTGTTAATTCTTTAAAAGCTTGTAAGCGCTCTTTAACTTCATCTTTCGTAAGCTCTTGCATACGCTCTGTGCCAAATTTTTCTACACAGAAAGATGCCAAATTAGAACCATAAATAATTCCGTTCTTCATATTCTCAAAAGAAACATCTTCTGTTTTTGCTAAATAACCACAAAAACCTCCAGCAAATGTATCTCCTGCTCCTGTAGG
>CAJXAS010000083.1 GCA_913050305.1 uncultured Polaribacter sp.
TACAAAATAATAGGTTTTGAACCTAATGTATATACAATCATCATAAATTTAGGATTGGCCTTTATTTTATCTCCAAGAGTGAAAAAAATAGACAATAAAAACGGAACAAAAGAGGAGTTTACTTGGCTGTTTTGTAAAAAAATATTGAAGTAATATGAAACTATTTAAGATAGTATATTGGTTAATCTACCCGATTTTAATTGTAGTATTTATGCTTATTTTTGATCAACTATTCGATACAGATAACTTTATAGTAAAAGCAGGAAGTAGCGCCGTTTTAGCTTTTATACTGTCACCAAGAAAAAAGATTATTCAAACAGAAAAAGGTAAAATAAAGCAAATTACTTGGCTCTTTCTAAAAGAACCAATAGGATTAGATTAATAATTTATTTTTTCACTTACTTAAAAATTTTAAAGGCACTTTTTATGAAAATAATATCATATAATGTAAACGGAATTAGAGCTGCTTTAAAAAAGGGTTTTATAGATTGGTTAAAGGTTGCAAAGCCAGACGTAATTTGCATTCAAGAAACGAAAGCACATAAAGAACAATTAGATGTATCTGAGTTTGAAAATGCTGGGTATACCCATCATTATTGGTTTTCTGCTCAGAAAAAAGGATACTCTTCTGTTGCTATACTTTGTAAAGAAAAGCCAAACCATATTGAATATGGCACAGGAATAGAAACAATGGATTTTGAAGGTAGAAATCTTCGTGTGGACTTTGATACTATTTCTATTATGAGTATGTATTTGCCTTCCGGAACAAATCTAGATAGACTGAAGTTTAAACTGAATTATATGGACGAAATTCAGGAGTACATCAATAAACTGAAACAAGAAATTCCGAATTTAGTTATTTGTGGAGATTACAATGTTTGCCACGAAGAAATTGATATTCACAACCCTAAAATGAAGGGTGTTTCCGGTTTTTTACCAGAGGAAAGAACATGGATGGGGGATTTTATAAAAAGTGGATTCGTAGATAGTTTTAGACACTTAAATCAAGAGAAACAAGAATACTCTTGGTGGAGTTATAGGGCCAATTCAAGAGCTAATAATAAAGGATGGCGTTTAGATTACGCAATGGTTTCAGAACCCTTAAAAAACAGCATTTCTAGAGCGTATATTTTATCAGAAGCAAAACATTCTGATCATTGCCCAATTGTAGTTGAATTAGATATATAAAACTGTAATGAAACAATTCTTATTAATTCTATTATGTAGTTCTAGTTTTTTTGCACAAACACCAAATACAGTGTTTTCTAAAAAAATAACACCAACAGGTTTATTTTCGGATTATGATATTGCCTTAATTGATAGCTTATTAATGGATACTAAATATAAGTCTCCGTTATATGAAAAATCAACTTACGTAATAAATGATATAGAAGAAAATGATGTTTCTGATATCAAATTATCTACAGAAATCCTAAAAGCAAGACTTCACAATATTAATACCAAAACACCTTTTCATATTGCATACAATCCTGCATTAGAAAAAGTAATAAAATCTTATTTAAAGTATCGTAAAAGATACTATCCTGCTCTAATGGCGAAGGCCGCGTATTATTTTCCAATGTTTGAGAAATTTCTAGATAAATATGATATTCCTTTAGAAATGAAGTACTTAGCTATTGTAGAATCTACTTTAAATCCAACTGCAAAATCTAGAATGGGTGCAACGGGCTTATGGCAATTTATGTATCCAACCGGCGTACAGTACAAATTAAAGGTAAGTTCTTATGTAGATGAGCGCCAAGATCCTGTTAGAGCAACCATTGCTGCTTGCGAATACTTGTCAGATTTGTACACTATTTTTGGCGATTGGGATTTGGCTTTAGCGGCGTACAATTCTGGGCCAGGAAATGTTGCTAAAGCGATTAAACGTTCTGGGGGTTACAGAAATTATTGGAATATTCGTCCGTTTTTACCAAGAGAAACTGCTAGTTACGTGCCTGCATTTTATGCAACTATGTATTTATTCGAATATCAAAAAGAGCATCAATTAATTGCAGAAGTTCCGCAAATTCGTTATTTTGAGACAGATACACTACATGTAAAAAAGACCATAAGTTTTGATCATGTTTCAGAAATGACAGGTATTAGTTTAGAGTTAATCCAGTTTTTAAATCCTTCTTATAAGTTAGATATTATTCCTTTTGTTGAAGGAAAAAATTATACAATTACGCTACCAAGAAAAAATGCTTTCAATTTTATAGAAAAAGAGCAAGCAATTTATGCTTTAGCAGACGAGGACGCAGCTAAAAGAGAAAAGCCATTGCCTAAGTATTTTGAATTAGATAAACGCATCCGGTATAAAGTAAAAAATGGAGATTTCTTAGGGAAAATTGCAAATAAATTTGGGGTGAGAGTAAGTGATATTAAACGTTGGAACAGAATGAAAACGAGTAGATTAAAAATTGGTCAACGTTTAAGTATTTATCCAAAGAAGTTAGCGATTACAAAAGCTAATTAAAGATTTCATCAGTAAAAAAACAGAGAAATACCAAATAAGAAAGATAGTCTTGAAACGTACACAGTAAAAAAAGGGGATTCACTTTGGACAATTTTTAGAAAATTTAACAATGTTTCTATTGATGAAATTAAAAAGTGGAACAATATTTGGAGTATTAAAACTTTGAAACCCTGAACTAAACTTAAAATTTATAAAAGCTAATTATGAAAAATCTATTTTCAATATTTATTATAACAGTTTTACTAACCTCTTGTGTAGGAACAGATAAATTTGTGCTAAGAAATTCTCTTGGTAAAATTAACAAAGTAATGGTGGTTGCTAAAGTTAGCGACTGGAACGGAGATGTAGGGTCTGCAATTAGAAATTCTTTTGGAGATTTAGTAATTGGTCTTCCACAACCAGAACCAGTACTTTCTGTTTCGCAAATTGCGCCAAATGGCTTTAACTCTATGATGAAGGTTTCTAGAAACATTCTAATTATTGGTGAAGGTGAAAAAGAAGATTTTTATATAAAAAAGAATGTATATGCCCAACCGCAAATTATTATTTACGTCTACGGAACAGATGATGCAAGCGTTATAAAAATATTTAACAAGCATAAAAAAGAAATTATAGATGCTTATATCTCTTCGGATATATTAATGACTCAGAATATTTTTAAGGGCAAGAAACTAGATGATTCTCAATTTAAAACACTTCAAAATTTAGGCATTTCTTTTACGGCTCCAGAAAATTTTAAAACAGTAGATGATACTGGAGATTTCTTATGGTTAAGACAACACTTGGTAAGTGGAATTGCAAAAACAGGGAGTAATAATATTTTAGTGTATTCAGTTCCTATAAACGACGAAACTAAAATTGCTGAAAACATTATAGCTGTTAGAAATCGTATGGGTAAAAAGTACATTCCGGGTACAGACCCAGAAACAATGCATATGATTACAGAAGAAGCTTACACACCTTATACTTCAGAAGTAGTTTTAGATGGTAAAAAAACTTTTGAGACAAGAGGTAAATGGGAAGTGAAAAATGATTTTATGGCAGGACCATTTTTAAATTATTCTGTAGTTGATAAGAAGAATAATAGAATTATAGTTTTTGAAGGTTTTACGTATGCTCCTTCCGTTAATAAAAGAGCTTTTTTGTTTGAGTTAGAAGCTATTGCAAAATCTATGAAGATTAAATAACTATTTAATGTTTCAATAGAAGTGATTCTTAATACCCTATTTTTTTCCGTAACCTCTTTATAACTTTGCTTGCTGTTGCACTTGCTTTTTCTGCTCCAATGCTTAGTGCTTCGTCAATTTCATGTTTGTTTTCCATGAAGTGATTATACTTTGTTCTAACCGTTGCAAATTTTTCTATGATTAACTCATATAAAGCCTGTTTTGCGTGACCATAACCATAATTTCCACCTTCATAATTTGCTCTCATTTCTTTAATTTGAGTAGCTGAAGCTAGTAGTTTATACAAAGCAAACACGTTATCAGTATCAGGGTTTTTTGGATCTTCCAAGGCCAAGCTATCGGTTTTAATTCCCATAATTTGTTTGCGTAATTTTTTATCTGTAAGAAAAATATTGATAGTATTGTTTCTAGATTTACTCATTTTTTCACCATCAATTCCTGGAACTAATTTTGTGTGTTCTTGTATTTTTGCTTTTGGTAATACCAATGTTTCTCCTAGAACGTTATTTATTCTACTAGCAACATCTCTTGTCATTTCTAAATGCTGTAACTGATCTTTACCAACAGGAACAATTTCTGCATCATACAGTAAGATATCCGCCGCCATTAGCATTGGATAGGTAAATAACCCAGCATTTACATCTCCTAATCGGTCTGATTTATCTTTAAAACTATGAGCTAATGTTAGTCTTTGAAAAGGAAAGTAGCAACTTAAATACCAAGTTAGTTCTGCTGTTTGAGGAACATCACTCTGTCTATAAAAAACAGTTTTATTAATATCTAAACCACAAGCTAGCCAAGTCGCAGCAGTACTGTAGGTGTTTTCTCTTAATTCTTTTCCGTCTTTAATTTGAGTTAAAGAATGCATATCTGCAATAAATAAATACGCTTCATTTTCTGGGTTATTTGCCATTTCTACTGCTGGTAATATAGCGCCCAGTAAATTCCCTAAATGCGGTGTTCCTGTACTTTGAACACCTGTTAAAATTCTTGACATTAATTTTTATTTTTGATACCTTTATAATTGTTAGATATTTAAGTTCTTCTAAACAGTACAAAATACAAATAAGTAAGGTGTTAGAACAATCTATGAAAGCAAAAATAAGGTTTTGATTAGGAAAATCAATAAACAAAAAGAATATTAGTATTTTTGTTACTGATGAAAATTTTAAAAATCACTTTATTACTGATTTGGCGCTTGTGGTTTTATGTTTTAATCCTTGTCTTTATGCTGGCTTTTTTTCCTTTTTTATTGATTTTCTCGCTGCACGAAAAACAATACCATATCTTTTGGAGGTTTGCTAGAATACTCTCTAAAATATTAATTTATGGCATGGGATTTCGATTAAATTTTAATTCAGATCAATATATAGATCCGAATAAAAGCTATATGTATTGTCCAAATCATGGTTCTTTGTTAGATCCTTTTGTGTTAATTGCTTTGAGTAAAAAACCAATTGTATTTGTAGGTAAAAAGGAATTGGCAAGGATTCCTGTTTTTGGTTTTTTTTATAAGAGAACAGTAATTTTGGTAGACAGAAGCAGCGCAGAAAGTAGAAAACGTGTTTTTAAAATGGCTAAAAAAAGATTACAAAATGGGGTGAGTATGGCTATTTTCCCAGAAGGATTAGTGCCTACTGAAGACGTGATTTTAGCACCTTTTAAAAAAGGAGCATTTAGTTTAGCAATAGAGTTTGAAATACCAATTATTCCTCAAGTTTATTATGACTGTAAACGTTTTTTCTCTTGGGATGTTTTTAAGGGAAGACCAGGTACTTTAAGAGTACACCAGTACAGTTTTATAGAAACAAAAGGTTTGTCTTTAGTAAAAGATATGAGGATTTTAAAAGACAAAACATTTCATCTTATCTACAATGAATTAGAAAAAGATGCTGAATATATGAAAGATACAAATAGAAAAAGATGAGTGAAAAACTAAACTACACCTATAGTAAAATTGAAGAAAAATTAAATATTTGGTCTCATGCTTTTGGCTTATTATTAAGCATTATTGCTTTTCCTTTTTTAGTTATAAAGTCATTTAATTTTGATGGTTTTTGGAAACCTACAAGCTTCATAGTTTATGGTTTTAGTCTAATTATATTATACGCAGCTTCTACATTTTATCATGCGGCAACAGAGCCTAAGAAGAGGAGAAAGCTAAACATTGTTGATCATGCAGCAATTTATGTTCTAATTGCAGGCAGTTATACACCTTTTACCTTGGTGGGTTTAGACTCTAGTTTAGGAAACTACATGTTTGTTTTTGTTTGGCTTTTTGCATTAGTTGGTGTTATTCTGAAATTATTCTTTACCGGTAAATTTGATAAATTATCTACAGCAATGTACTTACTAATGGGGTGGCAAGTGGTCTTCTTTATAAATCCTTTAATAGATAGCCTATCTGCTTTTAGTTTAAACTATTTATTTATTGGAGGTGTGTTTTATAGTATTGGAGCCATATTGTATATGATAAAAAGACTACCGTACAATCATGCAATTTTTCACCTTTTTGTTCTGTTAGGAAGTTTTAGTCACTTCTTGGCAATCTATTTTATGTAGTAGATTTTACTTTAAAATTACCAGTTTTTAAACGGAAGTTTACTGATGCTAGAATTATAATATTTAAGATCTCCTGTAACCTCTGTGCTCAGCCAAATTGGTTTTTCAAAGGGTTCATTTTCCAAATTTAACTCTATCTCTGCAACAATTAAACCTAAGTTATCACCTAAAAATTCATCCACTTCAAAAGTGTGTTTTCCTTTTTTTATCAAATAGCGGTGTTTTTCGATAATACTTTGTTCACATAAAAGCAGTAATGCTTCAGCTTCAGAAAGAGCTATCTCCTTTTCCCATTCAAATCTTGTAGTTCCTGCTTTGTTAGATTTTCCTTTAATTGTTAAAAAAGCTTTAGTATTAGAAACTCTTACTCGTACGGTTCTACTTTTATCAGCGTTTAAATATCCTTGCTTAATGTATTTCTTTTCGAAACTTTCTGTTTTAAAATCTAAGTTTTTTACTAAAAATTTTCTTTCTATTTCTAAGCTCATAAAATCTATTTCATTTTTGTACTAATGTAGTCTGTTTTAGCGTTATTGTAACAATAAATAAATATCTTTGAATAATAAAAATTTTTAATGAAAAATTTATTTTCTCTTTATATATTTCTTTTTTCTCTGGTAATATCCGCACAAACAGATTACAGTGCTTCTTGGGAAGATTTTTACTCCTACAATAATGTAAAAGACTTTACAAAGGTAGATACTATAATTTATGCGTTAACAGATAACGCAATTTTTACGTATGATGTTTTAAGTGGTGAAATTAATAAGCTTTCTTCAATACAGGGTTTGTCAGGTGAAACTACGTCTACAATCTACTATAATGAAACGTTTAAAAGAGTTGTTATTGGTTATGAAAACGGTTTAGTAGAGGTTATTGACGATGATGGCTCTATTACTATTTCATCGGATATTGTTAATTTTAATCAATCAGGAGAGAAGAGTATTAATCATATTTCTGAATTCAATAACAAACTTTATTTATCCACACCTTTTGCAGTGGTAGTTTATGATATAGAAAACTTAGAGTTTGGTGACACTTATTTTATTGGAAATAATTCTTCTTCTGTAAAAATAAATGAAACTATAATCTCGAATAATATAATTTATGCAGTTACAGAGACGGGCATTTTTAAAGCAGACATAACAAGTGATTTATTAATAGATTTTAATAATTGGCAGCAGTTATTTAATGGTAGAGATTTTAAAGGGGTTGCATTTTTAGATGGTTTATATATTATTGAAAACTCAAAACTATTTACTTTTGATGGAGTTAGTTTAACTGAAAAAATAGACTTTAATAAAGAAATAAAAAACATAAAATCTACGACTATAAACCTATGTATTTCTTTAGATAAAGAAGCAAGAATCTATGACAGTTCTATGAATTTAGTTCAGGAATTTACTCCAAATTTAGAGTATGATTATTCACTAAATACTGCTCTTTTTGAAGATGATATTGCTTTTTTAGCAACTAAAGAATTTGGAATTTTAGAGACGAAAATTTCTGAACCTACTACTTATTTAGAAATACATCCTGACGGTCCTTTATCAAATACTGTTTTCTCTATTACTGCTCAAAACAATAATTTTTGGGTGGTTTACGGGGGTTAT
>CAJXAS010000084.1 GCA_913050305.1 uncultured Polaribacter sp.
TTTAGTTGATTTTTGGAGATACTCATTAATTGTGTCTAATTGGAAATAAACCGTTGAAAAATACTATTTTTGATGTTAAATGTATGGCTAAAGTAATGAAAAAACTTTCTTTTTACTTTCTACTTATTTTATTTTTTGTTGCTTGTAATTCTACAAAACATGTTGCCGAGAATGAATATATGCTTTCGCAAAATTATGTTTTTGTAGATAGCGCAAGAGATAAGAGCGCCGAGTTAGAAAAATTCATACTTCAAAAGCCCAATCCAAAGCTGCTTGGAGCCCCAATTGGTTTGTATTTTCATAATTTAGGGAATCATGATAAGCCAAAAACAGCATTAAAATGGGCCAATAAGCATCCAAATAAATATAAATTTGTTAAAAGTATCTTTTCAGAAAAACAGAGTATTGTGTATGCAAATACATTAATTAAATTAAATAAATGGTTTTTAAGTTATGATGCTCCAGTAATTATAAGTGAAAATAAAGTACAAAGAACTTCAGACAATTTAGAGGCTTATTACAAAACTAAAGGGTATTTTGAATCTCAAACAATTTCTAAAATTAATAGAGATACTATTAAGAAAAAAGCAACAATAGAATACCGGATACGCAGAGGAAAACCAACAATGCTAGATACTATTAAGTTGAAAATAGAGTCTGTAGTTTTAGACTCTATTTATAAAGATGCTGGAATACGTTCTTTGTTAAAAAGTGGAGACCAATACAACGACAATATTTTTAGACAAGAAGCTAGTAATGTGTTAAAACTTTTTAGGAATAGTGGAGTTTATCATTTTTCTGACGCCGCTTTGGGTTTTTATGTAGATTCTACCAGGGCAGATTATAAAACAAATGTAGATTTTTTAATTGCTAAAGATCGCTATGAGGAGGTTGATGGAAAATACATAAAGAAAGATTATAAAGTACATAGAATTAAAGAAATCAATGTAGTTACAGATTATTCTCACACAAAAAAGGATGAAGCTCTGCAACATTCTGTATTGTACAAAGGCATTAACTTTTTATCACATGACAAACTAAAGTACAATCCTAAGTATTTAGCTACGTCTATCTTTTTTAATCCTGGAGATGTTTTTAAAGACACACTTAGAAATTTAACTAGAAACCACCTTAAATCACTTAAAAACTTTAAAACTACAAATATTTCGTTTACACCTATAAACAATTCAGGGGATGAATTGAAAATGGATTTATTTTTGACTCCCATAGAAAAATTTACAACAGGCTTTGAAACAGAATTAACGCATTCTAATATTAGGAACATTGGTACTTCGGCTAAGTTTTCTTTTATTGATAGAAATGTTTTTAGAGGAGCGGAATTATTGAAATTATCAGTTTTAGGTTCTTGGTTTAATTCGAATAATGGTCCTGGTTGGGAAATTGGAGGAGATGCTTCTGTAGAGATACCTCGGCTTATTGCTCCCTTTGGATTGAACAAGTTAGTATCAAAAAGAATGTCTCCAAGAACATTATTCTCTTTAGGATTAAGTCTACAAAAAAATATAGGATTGGATAGACAAACATTTACATTTTTGTCAGATTATAAATGGGAATACACTAAAAAGAAAACAATTCAATTAGAGATTTTTAATACACAGTATATTCAGAACTTGAATATAAATCGTTTTTTTAATATTTATCGTTCTGAATTCACCAACCTAAATAATGTTGCCGAGATTTATGATACTGCAAATAATACTTCTTATTTTCCATTAGCAACAAATCTAGACATACAGGCTTCAGAATCTTTAGATTTTATAAAAATAGTTGCTGCAGATACAGACTTTAGAGTTTCAAATTCTGCTGATTATAATACGGTTTTAAATATTCAGAATAGATATAATATTGTTACCTCAGATTTTTTAATTCCTACGCTTACATACTCGTATACCTACAATAGCCAAATAGACTTTAAAGATAATAATTTTTCTTTTTTAAAAGCAAGAATTTCTAATTCAGGAAATATTTTAGGGTTGTTTTCTAAAAGTTACAATGGGAATGATAAAAAGACACTCTTAAAGATTCCGTTGGCACAATATTTTAAAATTGATTTAGAATATAAGCGTTTCTGGGATGTTGGGGCAACTTCAGTATTTGGAGTTAGAACTTTTTTAGGAGGAATTTTCACCTATGATAATTCAGATATTCCTTTTACAAGGAGTTATTTTGCAGGGGGTTCTAATGACATTAGGGCCTGGAAGACTTATGAATTAGGTCCAGGAAGTAGAAGTAGTGGTTTAGAGTTTAATGTAGGTAGTTTTAAGTTTTTAACAAGTCTAGAATATCGTTTTGATTTAGTGGGTAGTTTAAAAGGAGCCATGTTCATGGATGCTGGTAATATTTGGGATATTTCAGGATCGGATTTTATAGACCAAGATGCTAAGTTCGATAGTTTGTCTTCACTAGAAGATATTGCAATTGGCTCTGGTTTTGGACTGCGATATGATTTAAGTTTTTTTGTGCTAAGGTTGGATATGGGTTTTAAAACGTATGAGCCTTATTTAAAGAATGATAAGTGGTTTAAAAACTACAATTTTGCAAGCGCAGAATATAATATAGGAATCAATTATCCTTTTTAGTAAAATTAGCTAAAATTCTATAACGTTTTCGTTATTTTCTGAATTCTTCAAACTAAAAAGCACCTATTTTTAGTATTTTTGGATAAATTAAGGAATTACAAATTAAAATATAATAATATGAGTCACAACATTAAACCTGGGGTTGCAACAGGAAAAGAAGTACAAGCAATTTTTAACCTGGCGAAAGAAAAAGGATTTGCATTACCGGCAGTGAATGTAATTGGTTCTAACACTATTAATGGTGTTTTAGAAACTGCTAGAGATTTAAATGCTCCTGTAATCATTCAGTTTTCTAATGGTGGCGCACAATTTAATGCAGGTAAAGGTTTGTCTAATGAAGGTGAAAAAGCTGCTATTGCAGGTGGTATTGCTGGTGCAAAACATGTACATGAATTAGCTCTTGCTTATGGTGTACCTGTTATTTTACACACAGACCATGCTGCAAAAAAATTATTACCCTGGATAGACGGTTTATTAGATGCTTCTGAAAAGCATTTTGCAGAAACTGGTAGCCCTTTATATAGTTCTCACATGATAGATTTATCTGAAGAGCCTTTAGAAGAAAATATAGAAATCTGTAAAACGTATTTAGCTCGTATGAGTAAAATGGATATGACTTTAGAGATTGAATTAGGAATAACTGGTGGTGAAGAAGACGGTGTAGATAATTCTGATGTGGATGTATCTAAATTATATACGCAGCCAGAAGAAGTTGCATATGCATATGAAGAGTTATTAAAAGTTTCTCCTCAATTTACAATTGCAGCAGCATTTGGTAACGTTCATGGTGTTTATAAGCCAGGAAACGTAAAATTAACCCCGAAAATTTTATTAAATTCTCAGGATTATATTTCTAAAAAATACAATGTAGCTCACAATACTATCGATTTTGTTTTTCATGGTGGTTCTGGATCTACTTTAGAAGAAATTAGAGAATCTATTGGATATGGAGTTATAAAAATGAATATCGATACAGATATGCAGTTTGCTTTTACCGAAGGTATTAGAAATTATATGCAAGAAAAAGCTGCTTATGTAGCTACTCAAATTGGTAATCCTGACGGAGCAGACCAACCTAATAAAAAATATTACGATCCAAGAAAATGGTTGCGTGAGGGTGAAGAAACTTTTAAAACGCGTTTAAAACAAGCATTTGCAGATTTAAATAACGTAGATACTTTATAGTATTCTGTTTTAATATTTTACAAAAGCATTTTGATTCTAGAATCAAAATGCTTTTTTTGTACAGAAGGTTTTTCTTCAATTATTTTAAGGAGAAATAATCAAACAAATAAGAAAGCAGATTTTGCAAAAAATCTTTTACATTTGTAATTCATATTTTATTTCTAAATAGTTTTATTTTAGAGATAATACATTAAGACAAACACATAACATGGCTTGGTTTAAAAGAACAGATAAAGGGATTCAAACTTCTACGGAAGATAAAAAAGACACTCCAAAAGGCTTGTGGTATAAAACGCCAAGCGGAAAAGTTATAGATACAGAAGAATTAAAAAGAAACTTGTATGTAAGTCCAGAAGATGGGTATCATGTAAGAATAGGTAGTAAAGAGTATTTTGAGTTATTTTTTGATAATAATAAATTTAAAGAATTAAATGAAGGTCTTACTTCTAAAGATCCTTTAAGTTTTGAGGACACAAAAAAATATCCAGATAGGCTAAAAGCTGCACAGGAAAAAACAAAATTAAATGACGCTGTTAGAACTGCAGTAGGGAAATCTTTAGGAAAAGATATTGTGATTGCTGCAATGGATTTTGCTTTTATTGGAGGTTCTATGGGTTCTGTGGTTGGAGAAAAGATTGCAAGGGCAATTGACTATTCCATAAAGAATAAGATTCCGTTTTTAATGGTTTCTAAATCTGGTGGTGCAAGAATGATGGAAGCTTCACTATCTCTAATGCAATTGGTAAAAACATCTTCTAAATTAGCGCAATTAGCGGGTGCTAAAATTCCTTATATCTCTTTATGTACAGATCCAACAACAGGAGGTACAACAGCTTCTTATGCAATGTTAGGGGATATTAATATTGCAGAACCAAATGCCTTAATTGCATTCGCTGGTCCAAGAGTTGTAAGAGATACTACGGGTAAAGATTTACCAGAAGGCTTTCAAAAATCTGAATTTGTTTTGGAGCATGGTTTTTTAGATGCTATTTATGAGCGTAAAGATTTAAAAATACAGATAAACTTATATATAGATTTAATACAAAATCTTCCTATTAGAAAAGAATTAGCGGTATCATAAGAAGTATTATATATAAAAAAAGCCAGCATATGCTGGCTTTTTTTTAGTTTTATAAACAGCGAAAGGTTAAAACCTCCAACCAACATTTAGACCAGCTCTTGGAACCAGAGCAGGAGAGTCAGTTCCAAAAAGATTTCTACCTATACCTGCATAAGCGTCAATGATTAAGCCGCCTTTAGAAATGTATTTTGTTCCAACAGCAACACCTAAAGCTGCATCTGTATAATTCTGTAAGACATCACTTCCAGTACTATTTGTTTTACCAAAATTTACACCTAGAAAACCTTCTCCAAAGAAGTTCCATTGTGCATCTGCACTAAAGTAATGTCGAAAATAAGGCGTAATCATCATATTCTCGTTGTATCTGAAAGCTGTTTCTTGATCTGCTAAATTGAACAATGCTGAAATTCCAAAAGAATTCTCAACACTAATGTATTTTTCATAAGAAAACTCTAAACTTCTTATAACTAAAGCATCGGCAATGTCTAGTTTTAGTTCTTGTTGAGAAAACCCCAAAGAACTTATTAGAAGTCCAAATATAATTACCACCTTTTTCATCTTTTATTTTTTTTCTAAATTAATTAAAATCTATATCCTAAAGAAATACCAAACCTTCCAATGATCTCATTTTGGTAATCATAATAGCCGTCGTGGCTTTCTCCTTTTATTAAATTCCTTCCTACACCTGCGAGTACTTCTGCGGTAAAACCTTCTTTTATTACAAATTTACCTCCAACAGAAATACCTAGCGCAAAACTTGTTTGAGTTTCAATTTTCCCGTAATTACTGTTGTAGTCGTTGTAGTCATAACTATAATAAAAATCCTGGTAGGTATTTAGCATTCCAAAACCTTCTATAAAAAAACCTTGAGCATATTTATATTCAGAAAAAAACCACCTATAGTAAGGCGTAACAGAGAATTTTTTAGGAAAAGTAATATCACTGTTTGCATAATCAGAAAAGTTATAGAATACTGCAACACCATAAGAAGAACTTTCATCTATTAATCTTTCGTAAGAAATATCTATGGCAGCAGATGCAATTAGATTAAATGCATTTAATTTAAGTTCATATTTTTTTTCTACATTTTCTGGGTATTTACTTTCCTTAGTACCTTCTTTTTCTTGCGCGTTAATCTGTAAAGTAATAAATGCTAATAATAGGAGTAATGTAATTTTTTTCATATTTTATTTTTCTTTTTTAAAAACAAATATATCAAAAAATACACCAATAAATGTTAAAAAACAGCACGCAACTGTACGCTTCCGGTATGTATTATTTTAGAATTCTCACTTTTTCTTCCTAAATAATTTAAGTTTAAATTTAAAAAAGAGTTTAGTTTTTTATTGAATAAAAGATTCCAAGTATAATTTTTACCAGCCTGCAGGCCTTCTAACATTTGGTATGCAACTGGTGTATTTGTATCTCCTATAAAATCATTTAAAAATACATTTACATTTGCGGTAATTTGATCTTGCTTTGCGCTTATATAATAATATTCTATTCCAAATTTCTGTTGTTTTAATGCTTCAAAATTCTCTAAACTATTTGCTTTGTTTTTGTAATGATAAAAAGCAGTAAATCTTTTATTTTGTGAATGTAAAAAAGTGATTTTTGGTTGAATTTCTTTTCCTTCAATACTGTAATTTCTATTGTTAAAGTTTTCTGTCTGTAAATCATTTTCAGATACTTTTCCCATGAGATCAAACAACCAAAAAGTTGCAAATTTATGTGTAAAATCTATTTGATGTGTTTTGGTATTATTTTCTTGCGTTCCAATAAAATATTGTTGTTTGTTTCTTTGTTTTCCGAAGGTATAAGAGGTACTATACTTTTGAATATTTCTGTTAAAATAAAGACTATTTCTTAAGCTAAGATTTAATCCAATTATCTTGTTTTCGTCAAAGTTAAAAGGATTAAAATTAAAAGAGTTTCCTATTCTAGATTGCTCGTTTTCTATACTTAATAAACTTTCATTATTAAAGTGAGAAAGTGTTTTTTTAAATCCATTTTTATTTTTCCATTGCTTAAAATTAAAGTTTATAGCTTGCCTAAACTTAACTCTTGTTGTTGCTAGAAAGCGCAAGTTGGGTTTTGGAACGCGTAAATAATTTGCCTGATCTTGAAATTCTGCAACTTCAAACTCATCAAAATCCTGAACACCATCACTATTATAATCTATCCATGTATAATACCCTAAGCCAGGAGCTGTTTTTAAATACATATATTCTTGTCTTGCAACGTTACCAGAAGAAGTTTCATATAATGTATTTATATTCATAAAATCATGAAATAACTTTTGGTTGAAAATGAACCTCGAATTTAAAGACTTCTCATCTTTAGAAAAATTATTTTCTGTAATCCTGTAATTTGCATAAACACTTAAATTGGTGTTTTTACTCTGAATTAAATTACTGTTTATATAGAATGATTTTCGGTTGTTAATTTCTTTAAATTCATTCAGTTTTATACTGTCATTATTTCTGTAATTAAAACCAATTTTAGCAAAGACCTTTGCGGTATCTCCAATACCAAAATAGGCTTCAAATTCTTTAAATCTATGACTAGTATTTATAAAGTCTCTAGAACTAGTATTTTTTCTACTATTGGTCTCTAAATTGGTAAATGCACCTAGCCAACTTTTCTTAAAATGATGTTCTATGGTAGCTTTTGCTCTTAAAAAGGAGTTGTCTTCTATCGTTGAGGTATTTGTTAAGAAACTTCCATCTATAAAAAAAGTAGTGTTTTTATGCCTTATTTTAGATTGAAGTTCATGCTTGTTTCCGTTAAAAGTAGCTACATAATTTAAGTGATTGTATCGGTATAAAATAAAATCGTTTTTTTTATTTTGAAGATTAAATTCTGATTGAAAATAGTTTTTTGTGGCATTGTTGGTTAGTAAATTCCAATCTCTATTAAACTCTACAGGTTCCCACCGTTGTAATGTTTTAAAATTTTTATG
>CAJXAS010000085.1 GCA_913050305.1 uncultured Polaribacter sp.
GCTGAGTATCCAAACCAAAAAGGTTTTCCGGGTCTTTGTGCTACTTTATGAAACCGTTTTTCTAACCCTAATTCTTCAAAAACTTCTGGTAGAAAATCATATTTACCCTTGCTTACTGCACCACTAAAAAGCAACACATCATATTCTTTTAAATAGGTTGCTATTTTCGACTTTAAAATTGGTTTATCATCTATAATATGAGCAGTTTCGGAAGGAATATGTAGCCTTTTTAATAAAGAAACTAGGGTAAACACGTTACTTCTTCTAATTTGGTGCGTTAAAGGAGTTTCAGCTACGCCAACCAACTCATCGCCTGTAGAAACAATCATTACTTTTGGCTGTTTTGCAACCTTTACAACCGATTTACCTACAGTAGCTAAAACACCAATTTCTGCTGCTGATATTATGGTGTTTTTTTGAATTAATAGCGCTCCAGACTTACCATCTTTTCCTTTTGTATGAACATTCTGACCTTTATTTATAGTGTCTACGGTGATAGTAGCAATTCCATTATTAATCGTTACGTCTTCATATCTAATTACCGTGTTTGCATTGTTCGGTAAAACAGCACCTGTCATCACTTCAATACAATTTTTAATATTTAGAAGTGTTATTTGCTCGCTTCCTGCAGCTTGAATTCCTTCTATTTTGAAGGCTCTTTGTCCGTTTTTAAATGACGTATAATCAATGACAATACCATCCATAGAAACTCTATTGAACGGCGGGAAATCTCTATCTGCAAAAATTTCTTCCTTTAAAATGCTACCAACGGAATTTAAAAACGGAATTTCTTCAACCCCAAAATCTTGGGCTGAATTTAAAACGGTTTTTAAGGCTTCTTGTGCGGATATCATTTTTTTTAGAATATATAATTAAATAACTGGGCTGTGCTATTAAACTTCTTTACCCTCCAATTGTACTCATACTCTCGGAAGCAGCTCCGTTTTTACGATTTGCTTCTGCAATAAAACCATTTTCTGGTTTCTCTTTCACTAAAGATAAGAAAAGCGCTTTTAAATCTTCATTAGATGCACCTTTTCGCATAAAATCTCTTAAATTAAAAACACCGTCATCAAACAGACAATTCTTAAAAGTACCCGTAGATGTAATTCTAATTCGATTACAATTGTTACAAATAGTTCTTGTAAATGCAGGTATAATTCCAACAGATCCTAAATGGTTCTCTATGGAATAATTTCTGGAAGTAGATGATTTTTCTGACACGAGTTCTTTTACATCAAATTCAGTTTTAATCTCGTTTAAAATTTTCTTAAAGGTCCAACTTTCCTCCATTTCACGCTGCCCTTTTCCGTTAAAAGGCATTTCTTCAATAAAACGAACCGCTACATTTTTATTTTTTGTCAATCTTACAAAATCGACAATTTCATCTGTATTAAAACCAGATTGTACTACTACATTCAATTTTAAATTTAAGCTACTTTTTTCAAGCAATTCAAATGTTTTATATACTTCTGGGAAAACATCTCTCCGTGTAATTTTTGCAAACTTCTCTTGGTGCAAACTATCAATACTTAAATTAATGTTTTTTACTTTTTCTAGCTTTTCAATACGATGAATATGATGAGAAATTAGCGCTCCGTTTGTAGTAATATTTATAGCCTCTAATAAATCGTTATGAGATAACATTTCTAAAAAACCAACAAAATCTTTGCGTACGAATGGTTCGCCACCAGTTAAGCGTACTTTATTAACACCTAACTCTGTTAATACGCGAATTAAGCGATACATTTCTTTAAAAGTTAGTAACTCTTGTCTTGGCACAATATCTATCCCCTGAGCAGGCATGCAGTATTGGCAGCGCAAGTTACACCTGTCTGTAACAGCCAAACGCACATACTCCATTTGCCTCCCAAAATTATCTACCAATTTGTTCATTTAATTTGGTAATTTTTTACTTAGTAATCCGTAAAAAAACGCACCTATAAGTGCGCCACCTAATAGTATTAAAGCAGGAACTAATTGAAATCCTAGAATTACAAAAATTGGTGCCGCATACGCTCCTGATGTACCCCAACCTACTCCAAAAAAAGCACCTCCTAAAATGGTGCTAATAAAACCTTTTTCCTTTGGTTTGGGTATAATTTTATTTCCGTTAATATCTTTTATTTTACCATACTTAAATATGGAAGAGATTGCAACTGCGCTTCCAATAATACCAAACATATGAAAAGATTGAAAGGTAAACATTTCATAAAAACGATACCAAGGCCAAAGTTCTAATATGAAATCCATTTCTATAATTGAGTATTTGCATAATTCATAACTAATTCTGTTGCACCTCGGTGCTGTTTTATATATTTTTTATTGATAACTCCAGTTAGTTTTCTAAAGCTTTCATCCTCTTTTAAATTAATCAAATTCTCTGTAAATTCTTGTTGATTTTTCACTGAAATACAACCGCCTATTTTTACCAGGTCTTCAGCCTCCTTAAATTTATCATACTGATTACCAATTAAAACAGGAATACCGAAAGTAGCTGGTTCTAAAATATTGTGTAGGCCCGTTTTTAAACCTCCACCAACATATGCGATGTCTGCAGCTGCATAAATCTTCGTTAAGATCCCAATAGTATCAATAATAAATACCTGATAATCTTTCAAATTCCCCACAAACTGAGCCTGTTTAAATTCAGAATATAAAAGCGTTTTTTTATTGATAGATTTTTTCATCTCTAAAATTGCAGCATGCTTAATATTATGAGGTGCAATTATAAATTTCTCACCTACTAGCGCTTCATTATTTATATAATCTACTAACAACACCTCATCTTCTGCCCAGGTACTTCCAGCAACAATTGTGTATGTATTATCTTTAAATTCATTTATAAAATCCAACGAATTATCTTGTTCTAAAATTTCTAAAACCCTATCAAATCTAGTATCTCCTGCAACTGTTACATTTGTGAAATTAATACTATTTAAGAGTTGTTTGGAGTTATTATCTTGTACAAAAAAGTGATGAAAAGCTTCCAAAGACCTTTTCATAAAACCACCATAACTTTTGAAAAATAATTGATTTTTTCTTAAAATTCCAGAAACTAAAATAGTTTTAATTTCTTTCTTTTGCAGTTCATTTAAAAGATTTGGCCAAAACTCATACTTTATAAAAATTGCTAAAGTTGGGTTTACTGTTGCTATAAACTTTTTTGCATTCCATTTAGAATCTAGCGGTAAATAACAAACAACATCTGCTAAGTTATAATTTTTTCTAACCTCATAACCAGAAGGAGAAAAAAAAGTAACAAGAATTTTATAGTGTTTATGTTTCTTTTTTAACGCCTCAATTATTGGTCTTGCTTGCTCAAACTCACCTAAAGAGGCAGCATGAAACCAAATGGTTTTTTCATTTTTTAAAGAGGCAATTTTAGAGAAGGTATCTTTTCTGCCACTAACAAACAGTTTTATTTTTTTACTAAAAACAGCAATTAAAGGCAAAAGTATTGATGCCAAAAAAATCGCAAAATGATACACTAATTTCATAAAAGTAAAAATACAAAATGGAATGTTCTAAAACGCGAAAAAGCACTAACAAATAAATGTTAGTGCTTTTTTATCTTTTTAAAACTTATTTGACTAAGCTTCAAATGGTGTTATAGAAACATAAGATCTATTGTCTTTTTTCTTTCTAAATTCCACTACTCCATCAACCTTTGCATGTAAAGTATGATCTTTACCCATGTAAACGTTTTCTCCTGGATTATGTGTTGTACCTCTCTGACGAACAATAATATTACCTGCTATTGCAGCTTGTCCTCCAAATATTTTTACTCCTAGTCGTTTCGATTCTGATTCTCTACCATTCTTCGAACTTCCTACTCCTTTTTTATGTGCCATGATGTTATGGTTTTAAAATTTGTAAATTCTTATTTAGTTAAAGCTTCGATTAATTCTGCTTTCTTTAAAGAAGTATATCCAGAGATACCTTGTTCTTTAGCTAAAGCTTTTAATTCTGCAACAGTCATAGAACTTACGTCCTTAGATACTGCTTCTGCTTTTGGAGCTTCTGCCTTTGGAGCTTCTGCTTTTGTTTCTACTTTCTTAGGAGCAGATTTTTTAGCACCAGATGCAGCAATAGATTCAATTTGAATCTCAGTTAAAGCTTGTCTGTGTCCATTTTTCTTAATGTAACCTTTTCTTCTTTTCTTCTTGAAAACGATTACTTTGTCACCTTTTAAGTGACCTAAAATCTTTGCCGTTACTTCGGCTCCTTTTATAGCTGGGGCGCCAATAGATATAGTTCCATTGTCATCAAGTAAAAAAACGGTATCAAAAGTTACTTTTGATCCTTCTTCTCCTTGTAAACGATGAACGTATACTTTTTGGTCTTGTGCTACTTTAAACTGCTGCCCTGCTATCTCTACGATTGCGTACATACTATTTGTTTTGCGTATTACTACTAGTTAACTCACTTTCTCTACTGAAAATGAGGATGCAAATATACATCTTTTTTAGAAAGCTACAACATTGCTTCAAAAAAATAAAAGTGTTAAAATCAAGTGAATATATAGCTTTTCATTTCCTATCTAATTAGATTCTTGCTACTTTTGAAAGCATGGATTAAATCTTGTTAATTTTGTAACAAATTCAATTTGTAGACGTCTTAATAAATAATCAAGTATTAATTAAAAAAAAATAAATGAAAAAAAGTATTTTAACTCTGGCCTCCGTTGCGATGCTTGTAATTTCTACAAATGCACAAAAGGTTGAATTTGAAGAGTACAAATTAGACAACGGAATGCATGTAATATTGCATCAAGACAAATCTGCTCCTGTTATCATTACTTCTGTAATGTACGGTGTTGGCGGTAAAGATGGTGATAGAAAGAGAACTGGTTTTGCCCATTTCTTTGAACACCTGCTCTTTGAAGGAACAGCAAATATAAAAAAAGGAGAATGGTTTAAAATTGTCTCTTCCAATGGAGGAAGAAACAACGCAAATACTTCTCAAGACAGAACCTATTATTATGAAATATTTCCTTCTAACAAATTAGAGTTAGGTTTATGGATGGAATCTGAACGCTTATTGCACCCAATTATTAAACAAGAAGGAGTAGACACACAGAATGAAGTTGTAAAGGAAGAAAAAAGACAACGTACAAGACCTTATTCTAATATTCTAGATGAAATAAGTAAAAATTTATTTAAAGTACACCCATATAAAGACCCCAATGTTGGGTATATGAAAGATTTGGATGCCGCAACTTTAGAAGAGTTTTTAGCATTTAATAAAAAATACTATGTGCCAAACAATGCTACTTTAGTGGTTGCTGGTGATATTGATTTTGCGAATACAAAAAAAATGATTCAAGATTATTTTGGTCCGATTCCTAGAGGTGCAGACGTAGTGAGAAGTTTTCCAACTGAAACACCTATTACTGAAGAATTTAGAGCCACGGCATATGATGAAAACATTCAAATACCTGCAGTAATTGCTGCTTATAGAACCCCTTCTTTTAAAACAAGAGATTCTAAAATATTAGACATGATTTCTTCTTATCTAAGTGTTGGTAAAAGTTCTGTACTTTACAAGAAAATGGTAGATACCAATAAACAGGCTTTAGCTGTGCAGGCTGTAAATATTAGTCAGCAAGATTATGGTATTTACGCACTTTTCTCATTGCCCTTAGGTGATGTTACTCTAGATCAGTTAATTGCAGAAATGGATGAAGAAATTGTAAAAATTCAAACCGATTTAATTTCTGAAAAAGCGTTTCAAAAATTACAAAATCAGTTTGAAAACAATTATGTAAATTCTAACGCTAGTGTTGTTGGTATTGCAGGTTCTTTAGCAAGTTACCACGTAATGTATGGTGATACTAATTTAATTAATTCAGAAATAGATATTTACAGATCTGTTACTCGTGAAGAAATTAGAAACGTTGCCAATAAATATTTAAATAACAATCAGAGATTAATCTTAGAATATTTACCTAAGAAAAAATAATAAAAAAGATGAAGACAAGAATTTTATCAATTATAGCAATTATAACAATGTCTTTTGCCTCAAATGCGCAAATAGACAGAAGTACAATGCCTACTCCAGGACCAGATCCTGTAGTGAAATTAGGAACTGCAGAGAAATTTTCTTTAGAGAACGGACTTACAGTAATTATGGTAGAAAACCATAAATTACCAAGAGTTTCTGCAACTTTAAGAATAGACAATCAACCTTATTTTGAAGGAGAAATTGCAGGTGTTTCTAGCATGATGGGAAGCTTACTAGGTAGAGGTACAAGTAGTATTACTAAAGATGAATTTAATGAAAAAGTAGATTTTTTAGGTGCAAGTGTAAATTTTTTTAGTTCTGGTGCTTCTGCAAGATCATTAAAAAAATACTTCCCAGAAGTATTAGATTTAATGGCAGATGGTGTAAAAAATTCCAAATTTAATCAAGAAGAATTTGACAAAGAAAAAGAAGTAACTTTAGAAAATTTAAAAGCTGAAGAAAAAAACATTCCTGCTATTGCTAGTAGAGTAGAAGGTCTTTTGGTATACGGTAAAAAGCACCCTTTCGGGGAGTTTACGAGTAAAACATCTGTAAATAACATTACGTTAGAAGATGTTAAAAATAACTTTAATACATATTATAAACCAAATAATGGATATCTAATTATTGTTGGAGATATTAATCCGAAAGAGACTAAAGCACTAGTAACAGCACTATTTGCTGATTGGCAAAAAGGAGAAATACCTGTTTCTAATTTTCCTAAACCAGAAAATGTTTCTACTGCAGAAATTAATTTTGTAAATATGTCTAATGCAAATCAATCTGAAATTTCTATTGTAAATACTATAGATTTAACTTTAGGTGATAAAGATTATTACGCAGCCTTGTTAGCTAACAAAATCTTAGGTGGTGGTGGATCTGCAAGACTTTTTCAAAATTTAAGAGAAGACAAAGCATATACTTATGGGTCCTACTCTAGAGTAAGTCAGAATAGACAAACAGGTGTTTTTAAAGCAACTGCAAGTGTAAGAAACGTGGTTACAGATAGTTCTATTGTAGAGATACAGAAAGAAATAAATAAAATTCGTTACCAGAAAGTAAGTTCGAAAGAATTACAAGATGCGAAAGAAGAATATATTGGTGGTTTTGTAATGGATGTTCAAAAACCTGCAACTGCGGCAAACTACGCGTTAAACATTGCGCTTTATAATTTACCAGAAGATTTTTATGCAAACTATATTAAAAATATAAATTCTGTAACGGTAGATGACGTGCAAAATGCAGCCATTAAATATTTTAAAGGAGATAAGGCAAGAATTATGGTTACGGGTAAAGGAATTGATGTTCTTAAAAACCTAGAGAAAACAGATTATATAATCAATTATTTTGATGTAGAAGGAAACCCAACGGACAAGCCGGCAATGACCTTGCCCATTCCTGAAGGAATGACTGCAGAAACTGTGATTAACAAATACATCGCTGCAATTGGAGGTGAAGAAAAAGTATTGGCTGTTAAAACTACGGTAACCATTGCAAATGCAACAATCCAAGGAACACCTTTGGTAATGACAATGAAAGCTGCCGCACCTAATAAAGTTTCACAAGAAATTTCTGTAATGGGCAACACCATGCAAAAAACTGTTTTTAACGGAACTACAGGGTACTCTTCTTCAAGAGGTCAAAAGAAAGATATGACTGCAGAAGAAATTGCGAAAGCAAAAACTGAAAGCGGTATTTTTAAAGATTTAACATATGCTTCTGGAGAGTTGTTAAGAATTGAGCCTTTAGAAGGT
>CAJXAS010000086.1 GCA_913050305.1 uncultured Polaribacter sp.
AACTAGTTATCTTTATTTGTTTCATGTATGTATTTTAAATTTAGTTTTAAAAAGCGCCTACTTTTCTCTTAGCATCTTTTATTTAGATGTGATGAAGGTCAGCAACCTGTTTCCCCGATTAAAGCGGTCAAAAAAAGCAGCCTAAATGGACTGCTTTTTTCAATATGCTAAAATTACTAAAAAAAATTGATTTTTTAATAGTCTTCGTAAATTTCACCTAAATCAATAGACACAGAGAAACGAAGAGAATTTTCTAACGGATTATTAACATCTGATGAGTTTATTAAATACGATAAATCGATGTTTAATGCATTGGTTTTAAAACCTCCACCTAATGTGAAATATTGTCTATTCCCTTTGTCTTCATTTTCATGAAAGTAACCAGTTCTTAATGCAAATGCATTGTTGTATAAATATTCTGCACCTACAGCATATGTAAACTCCTTTAACTCTTCACTAAAACCTCCTGGAGCATCTCCAAATGAAGAGAACATTCCTTCTACAAAACCTTTGTCTTGATCAGAACCATCTAATTGTGGGGTTGGTACTAATAATTTTGTAAATTCTATGGTTGTAGAAATTGTATTGTACGCATCAATTATAAAATCAAAACCACCACCCAACTTTAAATTAGTAGGTATAAAGTCTTCCTCTCCCGGAGTGTAAGATACTTTTGGTCCAATATTAGCAATATTAAAACCTATTCTGTAACGACCATTAAAATTGCCGTAATTTTCTTCTAAAGATTGGTAATATCCAGAAACATCTACTGCAAAAGAATTTATTGGTTGCAGAGAATTCCCTGGAGTTCCATTAAAAGCAAGATTCGAACGAATATATTTAAGAGAAACCCCCATTGCAAAAGTTTCACTTAATTTCAAGGAATAGGTACCAGTTGCAACTAATTCATTAGGATTTATAGAACCATTCGATTCTCCTCTGTCATTTGTTAAATCTATTTGACCTAAAGAAAAATATTTAAAATCTGCACCCCAAGCTGCATTTTCACTAAATCGATTAATATAAGAACCACTTCCTATAAAAATATCATCTGTTAAGTTTCTCAACCAAGGTGAATATGTAATTCCTGTTAAAATTTGTCTGTTACTAAATGCTATTTTTGCAGGGTTATGAAATAATGAAAAAGCATCTGCACTTGTAGCTACTCCCATATCTCCCATACCACCAGCTCTTGCATCTGGCACAATTAATAAAAATGGTGTTGCTGTTGTAATACCACCTGTTTGAGATGAAATTTTAACAATTGCAAAAACACTTAATAAAACACATAAAACTATTTTTTTGACTTCTTTCATCTCTATTACCTATTATTCTTATTACAAATATATAATTTTATTGAAGTATTACTAACTTTTCATACTTTTCAGAAACTAAATTAGTTTCCGTTGCCTTTACCCTTAACCTATAAACATAGACTCCTTTTCCTATTTTATTACCAAAAGCATCTAAACCATTCCAAGTAATATCTCTTGACAAACTACCTGTTGTTTGTATGTTTTGGTTGATCGTTTTTATAAGTTTACCAGAAACTGTAAATATTTGAACCTGCACCTCTAATACTTCATTTGGTTTGTTGTGCTTGAACCAAAATTCTGTGTAATTTACAAAAGGGTTTGGATAATTTAATACATTTTCTAAATTTAATACTGCATCACTAACCACCACAAAGTTTAACGTTGTTTCAGATGAATTATTATAAGTATCCCATGCTTTTATTTTTAAAGTATGAGGGCCTACTTCCAAATCCCTTAGTCTATATGTAACTTTCCCTTTTGTAAAATCATCTAACTCCGTCTCATAGAAATCATTTAATACTAAAGGGTTTAAGGCATCTCCATCTAAAACGCCAATAATATCGTGATCTATTGCTGTAATAGAAGTATTAATTCCACTAATATCTGAAAGTACTGCAATTAAATTAGGAGAAGCATTTGTATTACCACCGTCTATAAAAGATTCATCATTCATAAATAACTTCAACTCAGGACCCGTAGTGTCTTCTGGTGCATTTTCATCTATGCCACCAACCGTAATATCTATATTATACCCCGCCTTTTCTTTATATGTGAGTGTATCATTTGCGTACAAACTTATTTTTCCTTTTTTAAAAATAGTATTCCCATTTATATCTATTTCTTCTCCAAAAGCAATTTTAATATCTTTAGGCACAATAAAATCAAAACTAAATCCACCATTCACCACGCTAGATTTACCTTTAAATATTTTACTGTCTTGCGTATCAAAATCCATTATTTCACCAAAACTATTATTTCCTAAAGTTTTTCTATCTAAAGATTTATCAAAAACGGTGGTAGAAAGTGTCCCATTAAAATCAGACAAACGATTACCAATATTATCTAAAACAACACCTTCAAAACTAACTTTAGACAGCGCTTTTAAAGTGTCTAGTGGTTGGGTCATATCTTTACCATTCATTTTAGTGATTTGAATATTTGGCTCCGGTACTGCCAATTTCATTGCGGGATCACCAAAAGAATATATAAAGAACTTTTGCTCATTCGAAAAACTATTTTTAGTATTCATTAAAGCTTCAGAAATTGTTACATCCTCATTATTAAATTCTAATAAGACTTTGATTAAAGCTTCATTAAAACGCTGCCCTACAGAAATAAAAACCTCTCTCGTAGTTGTAATCATACTTGCTGCACCACCCGTCTTATTCCAAAATGTTAACTCACCTGCAGTTATCCTACTGGGATTATCAAATCTAGAAAAATCACAAGTAACCGTTATTAATAAAGGCAATGTATTGGGGTTATAAAACCCCTGAATCTGTGGTTTTTCTAAAATTTTCTCAGAAGCAAAGCCATCTTCTCCTCCATGACCAAAATAATCTAAAACCAACGTTCCTTTTTCAATCGCATTTGTAATTGCCTCATTTACCTCTGGATAACGCTCACCGCCAGAAGAATTTTGTTGTACATATGAATCTACATAAATTTTACTGACATTAAATACCGGTTTATTGTTTTTTATATCATCTGCAATAGCCTCTACTCCTTTTTGAATCGGTATATCATAATCATCATCTATATCATCCGCTAGTAAAGTGATTGTATTTCGCCAATCTCCAATAGCATTCTTACTGTAATAACTTAAAATTTTATCTACTACTGTTCTTGCCTGTGCGGCTCCAGTAACCGGTATTCTGCTAGAAACAACCTCTATTGTATCTGTACCATTCATGTTACCATCATTTTCGCCTAACATCACAAAAAAGTCATCTGTAACCCAAGAGGTTGCCAAGTTGAAACTTTTCTCTGATAATTTTACAGGTACAATATTGTTATTGCCTGGAAGTCTGTCTTTATAATCATAAGAGCCATCGCCGAAAAAGCAAACGTATTTCAGTTTCTTATCAGCTGAAGAATTTGTATCGTATATGTGCTTAATAAAATCTCTGACACCCGTTATATCTTCAGAGCCTGAGGAAAACTCATTATAAATTTCATTTAGAAGCACCACTTTTGTTGTTAAACCAGAATTTACCTCATGATACTCAGCTAATCTCTTCGCTTCAGAAGCCAACTCACTACTTGTAATTATAACATAATTAAGATCTCTTAATGCATGCAAATTTTGATTTACAATTTTTGCGTTTTCTATAGTTTCTGGAATATAAAAATCGGACTCATTTAAAACAACATACTCCTTTAAAAACGCACCACTATCTCTAAATATAAAGTTAGCATCCGTTGCTTCATTAGAAATAACGCTAGGTAGTAAAAAATTTGAAACATCCCAAACTTGAAAAATGTTAGTTGCATTTTTAATTTGATACTCTACCACACCAATTGCATCAGATTGCTCGAAACTTCTAAAAGAAAACTGGGTAGCATCCGCCTTTAATTCCTTTTTACCAACAATCTCTATAAAATCTAAATAGGCGTTTGCCGAAGGGTTTCCGTTATTATTATAATTAATTTCGATTTTTATAAAATCTGAAGAATTCTCTACAAGACCAGTTGTTTCAGAAGCGCGGGCTTTATTACTAGGATTTATCGGCGAGAAATTTAGTGATGGATAATCTAAACCATTCACTTTTACCTCCATTGATGAAGAACTTACAGAAGCACTTACAGCTCTAATCTTAACAGATAGAGAAGTGTTTTCTAAAGCATTTGAAAAGGGTATTGTAAACGTTTGGGTATTCTCGATATTAAAATCATCATAAAAAAACCATTGTGTTCCTGCCGCAATTAAATTTATTTCATCCTTTTCATAAAATGTAAAATCATCAAAAGAAGTAATTACACTGCTTGCTTGGTTTGTATTTGTTGCCTTTTTAGCAATTCTTTTCCCGTTACTACTGCCAACGGTTATAAAATAGTAGGCCTTATCTGAATATATATTTTGCCGATGATTTGCTGTTTTTGCAGCAGTATTTATCACCCAATCGTGCGGTCCTTTGGCATAAAACAGAATAAAATCATTTGCATCAAAGCTTCCATCGGCTTCACCCTCAATAAATATAGCATTTTCTTTTAAATCTTGGTTTCTAAAATCGCTATTTAAAACAGGCAATAAATGCCCGCCATTCCCAAATATTTGAATATTCTTGGGATTTAATCCGTTTGTGTTAATACCAATTTTTTGTAATAAGTTTTTATCAATTTTAAAAACACCCGTGGTATCTATTGAAAACTTATACCAATCTCCTACAGCTAATACAGAATTGTTTCCCTGTGAAGTTGCGTATTGAGATAAGAGCAGTATTAAAATAAGTAAAAAATATCTTTTCATAAATAGTATTCAAATAACGCAAATTTGTAGCAGATATTTTAATCTGCTACAAAGATAAGTTATACTAAATCTAAAAAGCAAACGTTTAATTAAAGAGAATGCAAAAAGGAGGTATTAAATTATAAATTTTACTTGCAATAAATTATATTTATTGTAAATTGCCTACCGAATAAACCCAAAAATAAAATTTCTCTACGGAAATGGAAAAAATATTAAATATATCTATCGTTATAGTAACTATAATTCTTTTTACAAGTTGCAGCACCAATAAGTCAAGTAACACCTCTCGATTAACAGGTTTGTCATTTAACGATCCGAAAAATGGAAACTACATAAAAAATAGCTCTTTTGAAAGTCAAACTCCGCTAGGAATGGTACTTGTTGAAGGTGGATCTTTTACAATGGGGCAAGTACAAGATGATGTAATGTTTGATTGGAATACCACACCTAAAAAAATGCATGTGCGTCCATTTTTCATGGATGAAACAGAAGTTACTAATTCTGAATACTCCTTGTATGTGCAATATACAAAAGATGTATTTTCTCCTTCCGAGGAAAAATACAAACATATTTACAACTCTGTTTTACCAGACACTTTAGTTTGGAGAAAAAGCTTAGGAAATACAGATATTTTAACACAAAATTATTTTCGTCACCCAGCCTATGCAGAATACCCTGTAGTTGGTGTTACTTGGTTGCAGGCAAATGAGTACTGCAAATGGAGAACAAACGTAGTAAACCTAAAAAAATTAATAGACAAAGGTTTTATTAAAAATATTTTCGAATTAGATTCTACAAGGAACTTTTTTGATACAGATCGGTTTTTAAGTGATTCAGACAACCTATTCACAAAAATAGATGGCAAAGAGCGCGATACAACTATTTACAAAAGAGGTGTAAGAACAAGAAGAGGAAAAGGGCAAGCAAAGTTAGGGAAAGATGCTTTTCAAGGAAGAAAAATAACACAAGCAGATGGTATTTTGCAACAAAAATACAGACTCCCTACAGAAGCTGAATGGGAATTTGCAGCAAAAGCAGTTGCGGAAAACAGAGAGTACAACAATATTAGAGGTAGAAAAAAATATGCTTGGAATGGAAAATTCACTAGATCTAAAAACAAAAGATACCGAGGAGATCAATTAGCAAACTTCAAACAAGGGAAAGGTGCGTATAGTGGTTTACCAGGATGGAGTTCTGATGGTTCTGATATTCCTATTGAAATAAAATCATATCCACCAAATGCTTTTGGTTTGTATGATATGTCTGGTAACGTTGCGGAATGGGTAGCAGATGTTTACAGACCTATTATAGACAGTGAAGCGAATGACTTTAATTATTTCAGAGGAAACATTTTTACAAAAAAATTAATTAATAAAGAAGGTAAAGTTGTTATTGTAGGTAAGGATGTAGCTGTAGAATATGATACCTTACCAAACGGAAGTATTAGACCAAAACAACTTCCTGGCGTTATCAAGTACATACCAATTACAAAAAGTGATGCTACTTTTAGAACAAACTTTTCTAAATCTGACAATTCAAATATTTCTGATGGAGATTTAAATTCGTCAAGATTCTACGAAGATGACCAAGATAGATTTGCATCTAGACCTAGCATGTATAATTCACCTAAAAATCCAACAAGAGTTACAGACGCTAATTCTGGTGCTGAAGTAATTACAGTTGATGCTAAAAAACGTAGTACTTTAATTAGTGATCAAACGAGAGTTTACAAAGGTGGATCTTGGGCGGATAGAGAGTATTGGTTAGATCCTGCACAAAGAAGGTATTTACCAGAATATATGGCAACTAATTTTATTGGTTTTAGATGTGTTACAGATAAGTTAGGCCCTATGGAATACAGAAAAAAGACAAATGCTGTTCGTAGCAGATAATTTATATTTAAAAAAATATTTAATCCTCATTGTTCCGTAACAATGAGGATTTTTTTTATCTTTAAACAATGGGAATAAAAGAAATTTATGCACTGTATTCAAAATATTATCTAGTAGATACCGACACTAGAAATATTAGAGAACATGCGCTGTTTTTTGCTTTAAAAGGCGAAAAATTTAACGGAAATAAATTTGCCCATACTGCTCTAGAGCAAGGCGCAGCATTTGCAATTATTGATGAAATTGAATTTAAAATAAGTGACAAAACTATTGTAGTCGATAATGTTTTAGAAACACTGCAACAACTAGCGCACTATCATAGATTACAATTAAAAACACCTATAATTGCACTAACCGGTAGCAATGGAAAAACAACTACCAAAGAATTAATAAACACAGTACTCTCCGAAAAATATATAACTACTGCTACTTTAGGAAATCTAAACAACCATATTGGCGTGCCTTTAACTTTGCTGTCTATGACGCCAAATACTGACATTGGTATTGTAGAAATGGGTGCGAATCATCAAAAAGAAATTGAATTTTTATGCGGTATTGCAGCCCCCGATTTTGGTTATATTACAAATTTCGGAAAAGCACACTTAGAAGGTTTTGGAGGAATTGAAGGTGTAGTTAAAGGAAAGAGTGAATTGTATGCCTTTTTACAGGAACATCATAAAGTTGCCTTTATAAACCCTAAAGATCCTATTCAAGTTGAAAAAACACTAGAGCTTACAACTATTTGTTTTCCTGAGTACCTTAAGTTTCTAGGAGCAGATCCATTTGTGAAAATAGCATCTGAAGAAGGTGAGATTGAAAGCAATTTAATAGGAGCCTATAATTACACAAATATCCTGGCAGCCATAACTATTGGTATTCATTTTAAACTAAAATACACGGAAATTAAGAAGGCTATTGAAAATTATATCCCAACAAATAACCGCTCGCAAATCATTGAAAAAGAAAGCAATCATATTATTTTAGATGCTTACAATGCAAACCCCTCAAGTATGGAAGTTGCTTTAGAGAACTTTTCACAGCTTAAAAAGGCATCGAAAGTAG